>JAABTR010000713.1 GCA_011389755.1 Deltaproteobacteria bacterium
ACGCCTCGTCCAGGCTCAGAGGTTCCACGAGCGGCGAGTAGCGGTCGAAGACCTCCATGATGACCCGGGATATCTCTTCGTAACGCGCAAAACGCGGTGGGATTACGGCGGCGTGGGGGCAGCGCCGCAGCGCCGTGGCCATGGGCATCGCGCTGCCGACTCCGAACGGGCGGGCCTCGTAGCTCGCGGTGGAGACCACCGAGCGCTTGCCGCGTGCACCCACGATGACCGGCCGCCCTCGGAGCGAGGGATCATCGAGCTGCTCCACGGCCGCGTAGAAGGCGTCCATGTCGGCGTGTACAATGATGCGCTGCCAATGCTCGAAGGCTTCCATCACGGTTTTTTTAACCGATAGCGAGCGGGATCAAAAGGAAAACACCCGCCTCGTTCGATGGATGAAACACGGACAAAGAGACACGCGCTCTTAAAAAAAGTTTTTGTCTTACTTGGCGGCCCGTCTGCCGCGTCTTTTCACGGGGGCGGCGGCGCGTTCTTCCTCATCGCCGCTTTTGCGATAGAAATCGGCGTCTTTTATCTCTCCTTGTGTCCATTGACGCCAGTGCTCTCCGCAGAATCCCTTGCCCCGGGGGAAACGGTTCTTATTGCAGCCCGGATAGGCGCACTTGGGATAGTTCTTGACCACCCGTTTCTTGCGGGGCGTCGGAGCCGCCGACGGAGCCGGGGTTGGCGCCGCCCTGCGCGTCGCGGCTCGAGGGGGCGGGACTGCGAGATCGGCGCTTTGCTGCAGCTCCATGAGCTCTTGGAGGGTTGCAGACTTGATAGCGTCGATGATGACCAATGCGAAGTCGCTGGCAGCCTTTTCGATAGCCATTTCGAGCGTGGTTTTTGCCATTGCTCATGTCTCCTTGTTCTTCTAGGTGTCGGGCACTTTGAACGTAAGACTATCATGGATTGTTGCAACGGAAAAAAAATGAACTCATAGAAAGCATTTGTTTTGCCGACCGCGCAGCCGACGAAGAATCAATACCCATTGCAGCTCCATCGAAGCCGCTGTTACGGCGCCGCATGGGCGCGTTCCCAGGTATTGGCGCCCACTGCGGCTTGCAAAAGGTCTCGGTTGCTGGTACCCGGTGAGGTGATTTGCGCAAGATTCGACTTTGTAAAAAGGAGGTTGCTCATGGGTGTTGTTGCTGAAAGGTTGCTCGATCCGGGCAAGAGGCCCGAGGTGATAAAGGATTGCGCTGCGCTCGTGGACAGTGAAGTGGCGTCGAAAAAGGGCGTCACGGGTATGATGATCAAGGGAGGATACAAAGCGTTCAAGACGCTCAAGCCACGCATCGTTCCCGAAGCCGTCGAGCATCTGATCGACGATTTCGTCCCCATCTTGGATGCCTATTACGAGGAGTTCAAGGCGCAGGACAGTCCCACCGATTTCGCAGAGTGGGCCAAGCAGCGCGATGAAATAATTGCCGACGATATGCTGAAAGTGACAGACGGCAAGATCGAACGCTCCGACAAAGGCGCGCTTAAAAAGATTTACAAGGGGCTGCGCAACATCGCCAAAAACCAGGTCGCTTCCGCGGTGCCGGGGGTCGCGGCGATTGTTGTCAAATATGTCGGTTAGCGAGCATTTTTAAGGCTCAGATTCTGCCGGCTTTTTGGCGCTCTCGCGGGCTTTGACAGACGCATCGAGGTGTGTTGTGACTACGTGCTGCGCCTAACCGACGAGGGACGCCATGAATCGTGTCGTGCTACAATACGCAGTCGTTTTGCTCGCCTTTGCAGGGGCGTGCTCCGGGAGCACGTCGGTGTCTCGAAGCGAAGACAGCGAGCCGGATTCACAACAGAGTTCCCGCGAGGACGCGAAGCTGAAGCTGCAACAAAAACAGCTCGACAAGCTGATGGCGCAAGCTCACGAGGCCATGAGGCGCGGCGAGCCG
>JAABTR010000714.1 GCA_011389755.1 Deltaproteobacteria bacterium
CCCGCTCGGCTGTCGCGGGGATCTCCACCAGCTTGATACGGGCCTTCTCGCCTCGTACAATCCGCACCTGGCGTCTTTTAAGCCCCAAAGCCTTGGCCAAGAAGGCCACGAGCGCCTGATTGGCGGCGCCTTCGACGGGCGGCGCCGTGAGGGCTACGGTGAGCCGCCCCTCGGCCGTCCCTGTGACGGCGCTTCGTTTGGCTCTGGGAGTGACTTTGACTTCAAAAAGGAGGGCGTCACCGGCTTTGGTGGTGCTCACGTCTAGCATGGAGGCATTTTGGCTCGCGCAACGGTTTCTTGTCAAAGAGCGGGGACGACCGCATTATTATTTGCGATGAAAAAAACGAGTTGGTCGTGGATGACAGGCGTGCTCGCGCTCGGGGTGTTTTTCACCACCGAGGTCTCGGCGGAGCTCAAGACGATAGGAACGGACGAGATTCGCCCTGGGATGAAGGGCTACGGGTTGACGGTGTTCGAGGGCGTCGAGCCGGAGAGGTTCGAGGTCGAGGTGGTCTCCGTGGTCCCGAACTTTCTCCTGCGGCAGGATATCATCCTCATACGCTGCAAGCACCCGGTCACCGACAAGGCCGGGGTCATCGGCGGCATGAGCGGCTCTCCCATCTACCTCGAAGGGCGCTTGGCAGGCGCTTTGGCCTATGGTTGGAGGTTCGGCAAGGAGCCCCTGGCCGGCGTGACCGCCATCGAGGACATGCTCGCGGTGGCGCGTAAAAAGCTCCGGGGCCGGCAGCAGGCCGGCGGTGCCAATCCGCTGGCCACACTGGGCCGGGGGCTGCGCGACCTTTTGGCCACGCCGAGGCCGCGGCGCGCTCCTATCGCACCTGCGCGTTCGGGTTATTTCGAGCTGCTGCACGGGCGCAGCGACGCCTTGCTCGCGCCGGCGCGCACACCTTTGTCCCTCGGCGGTTTTTTGGAACCCGCGCGCCGGGTCCTGGGCGAGGCCCTCGAGGCGTTTGGTCTCGAGCCGATGACCGGCGGCGGCGCCGGAGACGGCTCGGGCCCCACTCACTTCGAGCCCGGGGGCGCCATCGGCGTTCAGCTCGTCAGGGGCGACATGAGCGTCGCGGGCATCGGGACGGTGACCGCCGTGCACGAAGGTCAGGTGCTCGGCTTTGGGCACCCCATGTTCGATATGGGCGAAGTCTACCTGCCCGTCACGACCGCCACGATTCACACGGTGGTGGCCTCTTTGGCGCGATCCAACAAGCTCGGCAGCCCGGCGCGAGAGATCGGGACCCTGGTTCAGGATCGGACCGCCGGTATCGTGGCCCGAACCGATCAGCGCGCTCCCATGATCCCGATGACCGTGGAGGTGGTCGACAAGCGATCGGATATCGCGGACACGTATGAGGTGGAGATCGTCTCCCACCGCATCTTGACGCCGCAGCTCGTCTTTTCGGCGCTGGTCAATATCATCAGCCACGCCGCTTCGGATGCGGCGGATGTGACCGCCCAGCTTGAAGGGACCTTGGAGATCAAGGGGCGGCCGCCGGTGCACCTGCGGGATTCGGGCCTCTCGCGCAACGGGCTCGTCTCGCTGACCCGGTACTTCAGACCCATCGGCGTCATCGCCGCGGTGCTCAACAACCCGTTCGAGACGGTGGATATCGAGAGGATTCGGTTTCGCCTCGAGCTGCAATATGACTTGGACGTGGCGGAGAT
>JAABTR010000715.1 GCA_011389755.1 Deltaproteobacteria bacterium
CGATGTTCATCGTGATGGAGCACGTCAAAGGCGTTGACCTGTACGATCTGCTCGACAGATCGACGGGAGGCCTCGATGTGGAGGTGGCGTCCATCATCTCCCTCCAGGTCGCCAGGGCCCTCAACCACGCCCACTTCCGGGGCATCATCCACCGGGATATCAAGCCCGCGAACGTCATGATATCCACCCAGGGCGAGGTCAAGGTCATGGACTTCGGCATCGCCCACGCCGAGAGCTTCTCGGATCTGACAGAGACCGGGACCGGGCTTGGAACCCCGTCGTACATGAGCCCGGAGCAGATCCTAGGAGAAAAGCTCGATGGCCGCTCCGACGTGTGGTCCCTCGGCGTGGTCTTCTACCAAATGCTCACCGGTCAAAAGCCTTTCGTAGAGGACACCGAGCGCTCAGTGCTCCAAAAAATTCGCCTCGATCGCTACGTCGCCGCCCGGAAGATGAACCCCAAGGTCCCAAGGCAGATCGAGCGCATCCTGTCGCGGTGCATGGCCAAGCTGCCCGCCGATCGCTACCCTTCCATGCAAGCGCTCATCCACGACATCGAGGACTTTTTGGCCTCCCGCATCGTCGTCAACTACAACGCGTACATGGTGGGATTTCTCAAGGAACAGACTCTCATCACCGAGTCCGAAGCGAGCGAGACCCTCGCCGCGGGGGCGGTCCGCTCGGGACAGGGGCGCATCGTCCGCGAAGATCGCACGGCCCTTCGCTCCATCGGCCTGCTCCACGCGGTGGTGCTCGCGGTGATGCTCTTCGGAGGGCTCATCATTCAGCTCGCCGCCCCGGACGCGGCCGCGCGGCAGCGACCAAAGCCCGCAAAGACGATGCTCAGCCTGGATGATGCCGGGTTCCTCGAAGTCATCGCCGACCCCTGGGCCGAAGTCCACGTGGATGGAAAACACGTCCAGACGACCCCCTTTGCCCAACCTCTGCCGCTTCCTCCAGGGGTGCACTACGTGGAGCTCGTCCACCCGCTCTTCCAGCCGGTGCGCAAGGAGGTCGAGGTCGAATCCCGAAAGACCATCAGGCTCCAAGAGAAGCTGGCGATGAAACGAAAAGACCCTGGGGACAAAGGAGAAGGGCCATGAGATTCGGGCGCATCGCAACCACGGCGTCTTTGGCCGCGATCCTCTTTCTGATGACGGGGGCGGCGGCGGCCTTCCCACACATCGCCCGCAGCGGGGAGACTCTCATGAGTCTGGCCAGCAGGTATTACGGCGATGCAGACCGGGAAGCGGTGATTCGGGCCGCAAACGGCTTTGTTCATCCGGACGACGGCGCCCTGACCGAGGGTGAGCGCATCGAGATCCCGAGGGTCTCCTTCCATCGAGTACAGCAAGGAGAGACCTGGGCCTCCTTGGCGGACAGGTACCTGGCCAGCTCCAGACGAGATTCTTTTTTAGCTGAGCTCAACGAGGTCGATTCCGACGTGCCACCAACTGAGGGGCTCATCATCAAGGTGCCGTACCACATAAGGCACATTTTCGCGGCCGATGAGACCCTCAAGAACGTCACGCGGCAGTACTACGGCAAAAAGAGAGCGGTGGCGTGGCTGAGGAGCTACAACTTCACCCGCAAGTGGAGGTTCCCCAGAGGCTCGGTGCTCATCGTGCCCTTGGTGGACCTTGACCTCACTCAGGCCGCGCAGGAGGACCTCGCAAAGGAGCAGAAAAACCAATACTCCGCCGCCGACGCCCAGGCTCAGAAAAAGGCCGTGCAGGGAATACTGCTTCTCAAAGAGCTCTTTGAGAGGGGACGCTACATCGAGATGGTGGCGGTCGGCGGAAGGCTCGCCGGGGGAGGCGCTTTGAGCATCCCCCAGCAGATAGGCGTCCACAAGTACATGGCTTACGCCTACGTGGCGCTCGACGAGCCCACGCTGGCCGTGGAGGAGTTCATCGCGGCTCTCGAGCTTCAGCCGGAGATGGAGCTGTCGCCCATCACCACCTCGCCGAAGATTCTCGTGGTCTACAAAGACGCGCGGCAAAGGGTTCAAAAGGCCGGCGCGGCTCAAAAAACAAAAAGGGCTCAGCCCGAAATCGAGGCCCCTTAAGAGTCGCCAGGCTGTCGATAAAGAATTTTTCGGCGAGCGAGGCGGTCTCTAGAATCGTTATAGTAGAAAAAACCGCCAATTTAGGGATGGCATCACCTCGTATTTTTTTTAAGGAGGAGAAGAAATGAAACGCGCGAGCATCACCGTTTTCATGTGTCTGGCGTTGATTCCCCTGTGGTTTGCAACGGGCTGCGATTCTGAAGAAGAAAAAACCTACGAAGTCACTGTCTACTGGCAGATAGACAACAAGAGCGCTTGCAAGGTTTTCCTCAACGACGCCGACGACGCCCCCATCAACTTCGCGGCTGTGGAGGTGAAAATCTACAAAGGCAAGGGCAAACAAGTCCTCGTCTACGAGAAAAACAATCTGGAGTGCACCACTTACGAACACACCCTCGAGGGCGACGACGCGCTGTCCGAGGGCACGTACCAAGTGGAGGTGCTCGCCTACGCCGACTACGAGGACCTGTACCTTCCCTACTATCAAGCCGAAGGCGAGATTCGGGTCCCGTCGGACGATCGACGCGACATCTTCAACATGACCCAAGGGACCGGCGAGGTCCATGTGGAGTGGGGGTTTGAACGGGGCACCTGCGGCAGCAACGAAGTAAACGACATCGACATCGTCCTCGAATCCACGAGCGGGCCGTTCAACACCATCGAGCAGACCGGCCTCGATTGCGACCACGAAGGCGGCTTCACTTTCACCGGCGTGGCGTGGGACTCGTATATTCTCAAGCTCACCGCCTACAACACAAAAAAAGATGTGGTGGGCACCGCCGAATCCGAGGAGATGACGGTTCGTCCCGGACTATCCATCGACAAATATCTCGAATTCCAGTAAAAAATCTCCCCATGAAAGCTACCCCGTGCCGCCTCGCGGTTCTCTTGTCCGGCAGCGGGACCACCATGGTCAACCTGGCCGAGCGAATCGACGCCAAAGAGATACCGGCGCGCATCGCCGTGGTGGTCTCGAGCCGCAAAAACGCGCTTGGGCTCCAACGAGCGGCCGAGCGCGGGTTCCCGACTCACGTCCTGACGCGCAGGAAGTTCCAAGAGGACGGCGTCTTCGACGATCACGCCTATTCTCAGGCGGTGGCAGAGCTCATCGAACCCTATGCGCCCGATCTGGTGGTGCTGGCGGGGTTCATGACGCGGCTTTCGCCGCCGCTGCTCGATCGCTACGACGTGATGAACGTGCACCCAGCACTTCTGCCGGCCTTCGGCGGTCATGGCTACTATGGCCACCGGGTGCACGAGGCCGTGCTCGAAGCCGGCTGCAAGGTAACCGGCGCCACGGTCCACTTCGCCGACCCCGAGTACGATCACGGCCCGATCGTCCTGCAAAAGGCGGTCTCGGTGGCAGAAGATGACACCCCCGACACGCTGGCCGCCCGGGTCCAAGCCGCCGAGCGGAGCCTCTACCCCCAGGCGGTGTCGCTCTACGCGCAGCGGCGTCTCGAGCGCCGAGGAAACCGGGTGCGAATCCTGGGCGACGACAGCTGATGGCTCTCGCAAGGAGCTTCGCGGCCAGGGTCATGGCGCTCGCTCTTATGCCGGCCGTCTTCGCAGCCGCTTGCGGCGAGGGGCGCCCCGACGAGCAGGCCTCG
>JAABTR010000716.1 GCA_011389755.1 Deltaproteobacteria bacterium
TTCGATTGGGTTCTAGCGTCTCTTGTAGACGCCCTTGTCCGCGAGAGGGCAAATTAATTTCGGTCGGCCTCCTTTGTCCGCGATCTTAGATTTCATCGATATATTCGTGTGTCGCTGTCAGCGCTCGTTTGTCGGCGGCGTAGCGCGGTTACGAACGCAGCGAGAAGGCTTGTTGCGATGAAACACGCGATGGCGTAACTGCCGATGTATCCGTCGAGTCGAAAAGGGGTGCCGAGGGCCTTCCAGGCGAGCTGGAAAGCCAGGATCCCGGCGATCCCGCAGCCGTAGATGGTTGTCTTTATCTTTTCGCGGAAGGCTGTGGCAGCAAAGATGGGCAGCGCGAGCATCTGCCAGTAATAAACATTTGTCACGAGGAACGCGAAGATCAAAAAGACGCCCGTGCCGAAGGAGAACATCGGCTCCTTGCGGACAGACATGGCGAGCAGGGCGCCGCCGACGGCAATCCGAGCGACCCAAAGGATGAGCGCGTCGCTTGGGTGGGTTGTCGCCGCAGCGATCGCTTTGGGGACAGGGGAGAGGTCACCTCCGGCGAATTGAAGCACCACGTCTCGCAGCGAGAACTGGCCGTTGTAGTATCCCTCGGTCAGCGTCGTGTCGATACGTTCGACGTATCGCGGCCAGATCTCCCAGCCGAACAGGAGGCTCGAAAAAAGAGCGACGGCGACCGCAACGAGAACGGCGGTGATCACGAGATTGGCGTTGTCCCGTTCGATGCGGCGCGTGGCGATCGCGTCATAGACGAAGTGCGCGCCCAGCGCGAGGGCGATCACCGCGCAAAACGGTTTGCTGAGCACCGCGTAGCCTAGGAATCCGCCGGCGCTCTTGAAACGACCGGCCTGGAGCAGGCACAGACTCATCCCCGCAGCGAACAGCCAATCGAGCCGCAGCAGACTTCCGCCGAGATATGAGTATGCCCGGGGGGCGAGCAGGCAGATGCACGCCGCCGCGCAGGCTGTCGGAAGATCGAAGACCCGCCGGGCAAAGACGAAGAACACCAAGAGCAGCACGGGGTCGAGCAAGGCGTAAATGTTGACCGCCAGCCGGTTGGCGCCGAAGAGCTCGGTGAATCCGCTGGCAAAGATCGCCCACGCCGGGGATCCCGTATTGCCGTGGTCGATGAGCACCTTTCGCCCCGGGAGCTTGTTCGTGATGAAGAAGTGCAGATCGTGCTGGAATTCCTTCCAGCGCTCAGGGGAGAAGCGGGCGCGGACCGCGAGCGCTTCGTCGGCAGGGATCTGGGTCGACACGATTTCGAAAGAGATCGGGTCGCGCATGCGTCCGGGTGGGAAACGCTGTGTCCGCTCGGCGACGGCGACGATCGACGCACGGTAGATGTTGTCGTAACCGATCTCGGTGAGGTACTTGGAGCCCATGTAGAAGTGGAACTGTTCCCAGCGGTGGACGAGTCCCCACGACCCCTGGAAGCGCCCGAAGTTGAAATAGGCGAGGACCGAGGCCGTGGTCGCGAGGACGAGCCCGATCGCCAAAGCGCAGCGCAAGCGACGTTTCGCGCTCGGGAGATGGCGCAACGCGACGTAGCAACAAAACGCCGCCGTCAGGATGATGAGCTTTGCGATGGCGACTTCGTCGATCACGCGATCCCCTTTGCCTTCCGCTACGTCGCCGCCAGTATATCGACGCGACAAAAAAACACACGTTCCTCAGGCTGCGCGAAAGCGAGACAATACGGTGTCCGGGAGAACGCGTCGCCGCGGGCGTTTCAAAGTCACCTCGCTGTGACACTCAAACTGCAGTTTTCTTTCCCTATTTGATTCCTTCGGGCCCCGCTTCGTGTATGTCGAGGTCGAGGTCGAGGCTATTGCTCAAGATTCTCAGGCAACGCCAACTTGGAGCCACTGATAAGCGACCACTCTTTTCTGCTGCTCAAGTTGAAGGCATAGTACAGAATCAGTTTGGTCAAATTGCGTAGGCTCGTTCGCCGCTCGAACGATCTTTTGAAGATGGAACTCAGCGAGCGAATCTCGCGTTGGATCCGATCGACCTCCCGACCCAGGAGCTCGGCGGAAATCCCTTTGGGTCTGAATGTGGCCCGACCCATATGATAATCTGGGTGGAGCCACCACTTGTCGTAGATCAGCCTTCCTTCTTCCTCGAGACGGTCGTGGAGCCGTGTTCCCGGCATTGGATTGATCACGCCGAAGTTGACGTGAAAGAACTTTCTTTTCAAAGCGAATTCAAGCGCGTGATCAAAGCTATCGACGGTATCGTGATCATAGCCAAAGACGAAGGAGGCGTCGATCATGATTCCACGTCTATGAAACTCCTCGATTGCATCTAGGTAGTCGATCTTTGCGTAGTTCACCTTTTTGCCAATCTGCTCAAGATTGCCCGGATGCAAAGATTCGAACCCGATAAATACGATGGCGCAGCCGCTCGCCTGAAGGAGATCCATGATTTCTTTGTTCTTGGTCACATCGATGCTGATCTGTGTGCCCCACCTTATTTTCAGAGGAATCAGCGCTCTTAAGAACTCCTTGGTTTTCTTGATATTGGCGAGGAGGTTGTCGTCGACGATGAACACGTTTTTTCTCTTCAGAGACTTGATGTCTGCAACGACTTCTTCAAGCGGTCGGACGAAGAACCCGTCCTTGTAAAACTGTCTGACCGAGCAGAAATCGCAGTTGAAGCGACACCCCCGCGAAAACTGGACCAGGGAGAAGGGAATGTATTTCTTTTGCTCAAAGATGGATCGGTCGGGCATCACCCCCAAAAAAGAGCGAGAGCTGCTGTGGTAGAGAGGTTGCAGGTCTCCTTTTTGCACGTCGGCGATGATCTGCGCCCAGACCCCCTCCGCGTCCCCGATGACAACCGCATCGACGTGTTCTTGCACCTCTTCCGGCATCAAAGTCGGGTGAAAACCGCCCATCACCACAGGAATGTTACGGTCCCTAAAGCGTCTCGCAATCTGGTAGGAACGCTTCGCGCCAAAGGTATCGACGGTGATCGCCACGAGATCGGCAAAGACGCCGAAATCTATATCCTCACACTGCTCATCAAAAAAGATTCTTTCGATATTCGGCGGGGTCAGCGCGGAGAGAATGGCGATGGAGAGCGGTTCCATCGGCGATGGATATTTAACGTGTGGCCAATTGGGCCGAA
Source organism: Deltaproteobacteria bacterium (assembly GCA_011389755.1). Classification (GTDB taxonomy): domain Bacteria; phylum Myxococcota_A; class Polyangia; order JAAYKL01; family JAAYKL01; genus JAABTR01. Next base: position 3,142 of record JAABTR010000716.1, read on the forward strand.
TGAATACGATCCTCATTATTTTCGAGCATATACCATGGTGTCTTCTCGGCTGGGGCAATTTGTTGCGTCAAACCGATTTTTTTGAACGGCCGCTCATCTCAACCGCGATATTCCAGCCTCACGGCCTTGGGTTCGAGATCTGCCCTTCTGTCAGCTTTCAACTCCATTAACGGCATCCGAAGATGTGACACCCACGGGCAACTATCACCACATTCTCCAATCGAACTCTTCGACCTGCACGAAAAAGCGCGTTTCTTTATTAGTCGTCCCTGAAACAAACCGTTTTCAGTTTGAGGCGTTGGCCTCGAGTTGCCGATTTAGAAGGGAAAAGGCCCTGACCGACTTCGTGAATTAAGTCAGCAGCATCGAAAAAGCGTAAAAGGCTATCGCCCTGAGCAATTTCGCCATGTCGAATCCACAGCCGGCGAGGACGGCGTTCATTCTGTCGCCTTCCCAACAGGAGCTCGGAGCTCGGGGAGCTCGGGGACAGTGCCCGGTAGTGAGCATCGGGGATTGTGCCCCGTCGTAG
>JAABTR010000717.1 GCA_011389755.1 Deltaproteobacteria bacterium
GGGTGGGCCTGCATTCACAAGAACAAAGAGGTCAGATCCATGTCGTTGAATCGCTGATAATCTATATCGATAGCTGGAGCCCCCTCTATCGAAACCCGATAACTCCCCCCGGCGGCGGTGCCGTTTTTAAGCACTACGGCTTCGTCGCCACTGCGCGTGCCGTAGTCCACCGCGCCGGTCACCGTGACGCTGGGATTTTCCCGATCGGTGGGGAACACGAAATCGACGGTGTCGTACATGTGGCCGTTGCCTGTCATGGAGACCACGTTTGATTGAACACCGTTGAGCACCACGCCGGAGAAGTCACTGAAATTTTTATACTCGATATGGGTCACCGGCTCGAGGATCCCGGAGGACTCGATGACGAATTCACCGGAAATCATCCCCTTGAAAGTGACCTTCTTGCCGAGGAACTGCATCATACGCCCGCTGCCGAAACCAGGGACCCTCGCCTGCGACGTTATGATGCAGAAATTGAAAAATCTCGCGTAGAGAAGCCAGTCATCCTCGGATGCCGGGTCGAGCTGAGATAGGAGAGCTTCGATAGCGGTGAACTCCTGCTGACTGCGACCCTCTGAGAGCAAGAGCGTGTCTTGTTGATATTCAACGGTGTAATCGATTGTGATATCTATTTCGACCAAGGTGGCGCCCCTCTTGTTGAGCGGCTTCACGTCTGGTTCGAAAGGATAGCGAAACATGCTCTCGTAGTGTACCTCGATGTGATTATCGTCTGTCTTCGTATAGGTCCCGGCGGTCAGCGTCGTCTCGGTGTTCCGCTCGACCCGGACGAGGACGATCTGGCCCACATCGTCTTCTCCTATCTTCCCGAGCAGCAGCATCTCAGCGGCGGACTCATCGGCCCGCATCCAGGTGGAGTGTCCTTTGGGGCCGACTCTGACGATCGTGTCCAGCGGCTTGCCGAGCTGCGCGTACCCTCCCGGCAGATCGCAGGCTGCGGTGAACACCCAGAGCAGGTGTGCCAGCGCAGCAAAAATAAAAGTTCTCAATTTGCTTCCCAAAACGCTCCGTTTAGCATTAAAGATCATGGTCAAATGAGATGCACGATCAGGACAAAATTTACACACTTTTTTTTCCTCGCGCTCGTCCTCGTTGGCCCCAGAATTGCGTTTGGGGAGTCAAAACACGGTATCAGCCCTGTTTACAACTGGACCTATATCAACTCAAGCGCCGGCCATAAATACCATTTTCACTCCCCAGGGGTGAACTATAGCTTCTACCGGGGCGCTGATTTCGGATTTTTGGGATCGGGGAGCATCATTTTGCCGTTAGGAGCGCACCAAGATGGCGAGTTCTTCAGCACACCCGACTACTACGCGAGGGTGTTCGGTTTTGACCTGCTGCTCGGCTTGGCCGGCAATGTCAAGATTACGGAAGAATTTGGTGTCATTACCGGAGGCGGCGTGCACATGAACGGCCTTTTGCTCTCGGGCAACACGCACCATAGCTTCTACAGTCTTACCGCTGGGCTCGGAGCGTCGGCGCTTGTTTACTACGCGCTGAGTCCCACCTTGTTCGTCGGAACGATACTTTCTTCAAGTGTCGATATGATTGAGTTCGTGTACGCCAAGGACGCACTGCATATCGCGTTGTCCCACAACATCGGTGTTATCGTCGGGATCTACTTCCTCTAAAAACAGATCGGGAAAACGTCCAATTGCGGGCGCTTCGGTTCGTGCCAAGCTTCGAAGGGTCAGCGATCGCGCGCACCGAACCACCAAAGGGATGAAGAAAGCGAGGCTGTTGCATGAGGGACTGGATCGAGTCGAAGCTGCCAAAATTGAGGGGGAAACTGGATGGGAAGAGAGCCCATCTCAGAGGCCGGGTGAAGGGCAAACTGGCTGAAATGAAGGGGCGCTTCAACGGGCTGGCCTTTTGGCTCGCGCTTAAGATGGACGGGAAGCAGTCTCAGATGAGAGGCAGGATGTACGGGGCGCGGTCAAGACTTGTGGGCAGGTTCGACAGGGGGCTCGCGAAGGTGCGACGGCGCGCCGGCAGGGCGGTGCCGAGAGGCACGGGAAGTCAAAACTAAACAGCCTATTCAGCAGGGAGGCCCGATCCTTCGCTTGGCGAAATGGAGCTTGTGATGGGACAAAAAAAGCAGCAGCAGGTAGTGCAAAAGAAGAAGAACTGGCTCCTTCGTTTCGTGTTTGCGACGATCTTGCTTCTCGCGAGTACGGGGGCCCTTTGCTACTACGCCTGGAACCTGCGCCTGGATCATCTGGCTTCGTCTTCGAGGGCAACCGTTTGCGAGACGCAGCTCGATGAGCGCAAGGCGTCGTCGGCGACCCTGAGCGCCGACCTCGAAGCGTGCCAGGAGGCCAAGGACAACCACGCGTCGCGGGAAAAGGCTCAAGCCGAGAGTCTCGAGGCGATGGCCCAGAACCTCGACGCGACCAAGAGCGAGTTGACCGTGCTGCGTAAACAAAGGGAAGAGACAGCCAAGCGGCTGGCGGCGTTTCGTTCCTTGACAGAGAAATTTCGCAAAATGATCGACAGCGGCAAGCTCGATGTGGTCGTCCGCAACGGTCGGATGATGCTCAAGCTCCCGGCGGGGGTCCTGTTTCCGTCTGGGAGCGCCGATTTGTCTCGTGACGGCGAGCTCACGCTGATGGAGGTCGCGGTCGTCTTGCGAGACATGGAAGACCGCACCTTGCTCGTCACCGGTCACACCGACAACCGACCGGTGGAGGACGCCGCCAGCAAGTCGAAGTACGCCACCAACTGGGAGCTATCCGCGGCGCGAGCGGTCAACGTGACCAAATTTTTGATCGAATCGAGGCTCGATCCGAAAAATCTGATCGCCGCGGGGCACGCGCAATACGATCCGGTCGGCGACAACACGACAGCAGATGGGCGGCAGGCGAACCGGCGCATCGAGATTGCGCTGCTGCCGAAAATCGAAGAGCTCCCCCCCATGCCCACCGAGTGAACCCGCGAGCCGCTCAGTCTCCGAGCCTGCCGCCACTCATTTTGAAGAGCACCGAGTCGAGGGTGTTTCCGGTCAGGTTGCCAAGGCGGATGAGCCGGCAGCACATCTCGATCTGCTCGGCTCGAGGCTGGCCGTACCGTTCGACGAGCGTGGTCTTTTCGGCAGGGTCCTCATCGGCGTCCCGCTTTGCCCAACCCCGCGCGAACTCGAGCGCCGGGCGCTCGTCATCGGGAGCGAGCGAGAAATCGCCCTCCAGAGTTTTGTCGACTTCAGTCTGTGTGAGCCCGCAGGCGACGCCGGCTCGGGTGTGAACGAACGCGCAGTATCGGCAGTGATTCTCACCTGTGACCGCCAGCATGATCCGTTCTCGAAACGCGGGCGAGATGCCGGCGAGCGCCGAGGCTGCCGTTTTGAAGTCCAGCGCGACTTCAATCGATTCTTTTCCAAATTGAGTAAGGGAGTAGGTCCTGCGATCAAATGGCGCCATCTTGCGTTCCTCCTTGAAAAAAGCATAACCCATCTTGCGAGCTTTCTTAGTATGCCTCAATCGGCGCCCTCGATGCTTCTCATTCGCCAAGTTTGGGTTCACGCGCGTATAGGCAGAGTGTTCAATAGGGGGCGATGAATGCGTGATCAATTAAGCCATCTTCCGGCTTACGTCCTCGCTCAAATCCTCGACGTAGCGCTGCTACGCCTGCGGTTTTCCCTCCGGGC
>JAABTR010000132.1 GCA_011389755.1 Deltaproteobacteria bacterium
CCCGCGTCACGGACTGACCGCCTCAGCGCAGCTGACCTTCGACACCAGCACCCGCGAGCGCGACTCTTTTTCCTCGAGGTAGGCCAAGATGGTCTGGGACGCTTGGGTCGCCAAGTCCACCCGCACAAAGCTCGCGTCATCCGCGTAGACCTGAAACTCGCCCCCCTTTTTTCGACCGCGGGCATCGAAGCGGTTGAGCCCCACCAGCAAGCTGCGCTGAAAAGAACGGATGGTCGCTCCCACGAGCAGGCCGTCTTTTGCCACAACCCGAGGCCCTTGGTACCCGTCGGATCTCGAAATTCGCGCGGCAGGCCCCTGCGGTTCGAGCGCGTCACTGATGGGCAAAAAAAAGTACTCCGCTTGCCCGTCCCGTTCCTCGTCGTCCCTGTAGACCACCCCCAACCCCGAAGCGCTGCGGACGAGCCGCGGCTCCGCCGCCAGGAAGCGGCTGCGCGCGACGACCGACCGCCCATAAAGCTGTCCTTTCGCGTCCAGCCTCGCGAGGACCACATCCGACTTCGAAGCGCCCTCGCCTTCGACCGTTTGCACGTAGGCCAAAATGAAGTCGCCCTCGAACGCGAGGAGGTGGGGATGAAAGACCGCCTCGCCGGGTTCCAAAGAGGTCTCGCTCGAGATGTCCAGATCCTCGGTCGACAGAAGCGCGATGCGGATCCGAGAGGCACCGCCGCGACCTTCGTGCCATGCCACGACGAGTCTTTTGTCGTTGTGAACCGCGCTCAGGGTCGTCGCATGGCGTCCGGCGCCCCCCACTCTCTTCGCAATCGGCTCGCCGGAGCTCTTCGGGTCTATCTTCATGACAAAAGCGCCTCCGCCGCGGGTGGGTGAGGACGCTTCGATGGTGGCCACGGCTATCGCGCCGCCGGGCAGCTCGCTCACGGCGATGTCCGCCGCCGCAATAGGGGCCGCTTGCTGTGGTCGCCAGAACGTCTTCGGCACAGAACCGAGGATCTCGAGCCCGGATACGACGGTTGCGGTCTTCACCACATCGAAAGGCCCCGCCGTGACCTGCAAGGCCCGGTTGAGCACGGCCAGATGAGTGGTCTCGCCCATGGACCAGGCCAGGGCCGCGCTTCCATCTCGAAGGACTTTCAAATCCAACGCCGACGCCTCACCTGCCGAGGCGCCGATGACGTGCTCGCGCTCCAGCCGGCACACCTGGCGCCCGTAAGTGCGCCGGCAACCGGGGCCCGCGCCCAGCGCGAGAACAAAGAGCAGCACCGCCAACGCGAAGAAACGTCTCCTCCAAGCCGTCACATCAAAAACACGGCGAGCGGTCTGCTTCATAAAACGCCCTGAGCTCGAAGGACCGCTTCGAGAACGGACGCTTGGGTCTCGAGGTCCTCGGGGGTCTTGATGGGGATGAAGCGGCTTTGTTCTCCCCGGCGGGGTACCCGCAGCCAGGTCACATTCACAAAGTCGGTCATCTGTCCCACCAGGCGCTCGAATTGGACCGCCGGACGATCATCGACCTTTTTCGTAACGGCGAACCACTGCAGGTCGAACGGCCGGCGCAGAGCCTCGGCATCGAACACGAAGCTGTTGGTGTTGAAGACCGGGATGCTCCCCGCGTCGAAGCTCTTGGGGATCCGAAACGCTTCGACGACGGTGACCCGCCCGTCGACCAAGGCCGGAAAGCCTCCCACGTCCCCTGGATCGGTGTCCACGAGCTCGACCGTCATCGAATTTTGGGCCTCGATGTGGGCACCTACCACCGCCGGATCCAGCCCGGCCCCCAAATTATCCACGTTCGACAAGGTCAGATACCTGCCCCCGTGCTGTTCGAACCGCTCGAGCTCGCCGCTGGCCGCGATGGCGTATGGAAAGTCGCCGTGCCCCGTGGCGTAAAGAGAAACCTCGCCCTTGGCATCTTTGAACACTTCGCCGCCGGGGCTCAGACGCACCGAGACCATTTGTGAGAAATGCCGGACCTCGCACCCCACCGTCAGCGTCTCCAGATGCTCCCGCGTCGGCGCGTCCGTGGCGAAGCTGTTCATGATGAGCGCCGGCACTTTGCCCTGCCCCTCCCGCGCCACCTGGGAGAGCTTGTAGTCCAAAAAAGTCCTCCCAGACAAGGCCGGGGTCGCCCCCTTTGGGACCCCCCCGAAGCGGGTAGCCATGCCGCCATTGAGAATGACCACACCCACCTGCCCCGCTTCGATGGCCTCCTTGCCTTTTTCGGCGAGCCGCGCGCGCTCTTTGTCACCTTTTTGAGGCAGGCTCGTGTAGAGATCTTCGGGGGGCAGCGCAATTGGCTTTTCCAGGCGATTGCGGCTCGGGTCCATCCCCCCTTCGAGAAGCTTTTTGCGCAGCTGGTCAAAAGCGGCGGGATCGAATCCATACTTTCGAAGGATCTCTTTGGTCCCCGCGTCGAAGCTGTCGATCTCTTTCATGATCTTCTCCTGACATCCAAAAACGGCAAAACCACCGGCGGCGTTATCCCCGCTCTGATAGGAGCAGAGGCATTTTTGGCCCAATTTAAAGGAAAGACGAAGGTATCCGCGCTGCGGCGATGAAAAACATCGCCTGCGAACTTCACTGCCTATTGCAAACGAAAATCGACGGCGTAATGCCCCTCCACCGGGACGTGTGGAGGCTCGGACAGGGTGATACCCGAGGCCACCGAGGAGACACAGGACTGCATCTGCTCGTCTTGAATCTCGGTCTTTTCCACTTTGGCGCTCTTGACCCGACCTTTGGCGTCGATGTCGAGCTTAAGCGCCATGTTGCCTGCCAGCTCGCGGTTGCGCTGCAAAGCGGCTTCGTAGCAGCTATGAAAAGCTTGCGTCTGCCCCTGGAGCGCGGCCGCAATGTGCTGCCCCGTCTTGGGATTGAGTTGGGCGCCGCATCCGAGCGCCGACACCGCGGCGAGAGCCGCGAGAAACGCGATTATGCATCCTGGTTTCGTCATGGTATTTCAACCTTTCCCCTTCACCTTAGTCGATGATATTGAATTCCACGCGGCGATTTTTTTCTTTGCCCTCTTCGGTCTCGTTCGAGGCGACCGGTTTGTCTTCGCCGTAACCCACCGCCTTGAGCTTTGACCCGTCGATCCCCGCCTTGACGAGGAAGCTCTTGACCGCATCGGCCCGCTTCTGGGAGAGCTTCTTGTTGTACTTGGCGTCTCCGTCGGCGTCGGTGTGACCCTCGATGCGGATCTTGTCGATGTTCTTGTGCTCCTTTATGACCTTGGCCACGTCTCCGAGCAGATCGTGGGACTCCACCTTGATGGAGGCCTTGTTGTAATCGAACATCACCTTTTCGCTGATCTCGATCTTCTTGCCCACGATCTTCGCCTTGAGCAAGGTCGGTTTGACGATCTTGGGCACCACAGGCGGCTTGGATGCCGGCGCCGCCGGCTGCGTCGCCTCGACGACGATCGCCTCATCACCGTGCACGACGCGCTTTCCTCCAGCCTGGGCGCTCGCGCTGGCGCTGAAGCTGCAACCCGACGCCGCCATCTGGACGGCCAATCCACCTACGCACATGTAAAGCGCCGCTCGTTTCATCTTTTTTCCTCCGTGCTTTAACTTCGCTGGCTTTTGTGAATGCGAAAACATTGAAAGGTTTTTGAATCAATGTCAATTGACAAACACGAAAGCAGCGGCGTTCCCTCCTCGTTCGAGGAGCCGCCTTCTCGAGAGGAAAGCAAAAAAGATGCTCCTGGGTGCCCATGAATCGATTCGAGGGGGGTTCGACCAAGCGGTCGAGCGCGGCCGCCTCGACGGCTGCGAGGCCATCCAGATCTTCACCAAGGCGCCCGCCGTGTGGCGGGCTTCCCCCATTGAAGAGGAACAAATCTCGCGTTTTCGCGAGGCTGCGTCAAAAGCGGGCGACCCCGTCATGGCGGTCCACGGTTCTTATCTCATAAACCCCTGTTCGGTCAGGCCCTCCATCCGTGACAAATCCCTGCGGGCCCTCGGCGAGGAAGCCCATCGCTGCGACCTTCTGGGCATCGAGCTGCTGGTCATGCACCCGGGCTCCCCGGGCAAAGGCCCCGCCGATGAAGAGACGTCGCTGGACCAGGTAGCTGCAGCGGCCCGCACCGCCTTGGACGAGAGCGACCGGGTCTGCGTCCTGTTCGAGAACACCGCCGGACAAGGCCGGTCCCTAGGACGCTCCCTCGAAGAGCTGGAGAGGCTGCTCGACAAGACAAACCGCCCAGGGCGCACGGGGCTGTGCATCGACACCTGCCACGCCTTCGCCGCCGGCTACCCTCTGCACACCCCCGAGGGCGCCTCGGAGGTCTTCGCCCAGCTTGAGGCCCGAGTCGGCCTGGACACGGTGCGGCTGTTTCACCTCAACGACTCGAAGACGCCGATAGGGAGCCGCGTGGACCGCCACGCGCGCATCGGTCGCGGAGAGATCGGCCCCGATTTTTTCGAGGCCCTGGTCAACGATCCCCGGTTCGCCGCGGTGCCCGGGATCGTCGAGACACCCGTCGGGAAAGCCGAGCGCTACGCCGCGGAAGTCGCCACGCTCAAACGGATGCGAAGAGCCTGACAGGGCTTCTCACATCCAATGCCGGAACTGATACGCGACGCGCTCGAAGATCCTGACGAGCCAAGAGCGCTTCTTCCAACGCTCCAAACTAAGTTCGGTGCAGCGGCTCATGTCCTGTTCGAACACCCGGCGCAGCGCGGCCACGCAGCGCTCGTCCACTGTGGTGATATTGGCCTCGAGGTTAAACGTCAAAGAGCGGTGATCTATGTTGAAGCTGCCGATGGTGGCCCACTGGTCGTCCACCACCGCGGTCTTGGCGTGGAGCACCGCGCCCTCCCACGCGAGCACCTTGACCCCCGCGCGCAACAGCCGGCCGAAGAGCGCCTGGCTCGCCAGCTGCACGAGCCAGACGTCTCCGGTTCTGGGCACCATGACCCGCACATCGACGCCGCGTCTGACCGCGTTGCGCAGGGCGCGGCGGAATCCGGCGTCGGGCAGAAAGTACGCATTGGCGATGTAGATGTAGCGCCGGGCCCTCTTGATCGCATGAAGGTAAGTATGCCGGATCGCGCGCCTTTTTTTTCTCTCTCTCGAGCCGATCACGCCGACGACCGCCTCGCCGGACTCGGGCACCTCGGGCAGGTGGACCCGCGCGTCGAGGACCCGACCTGTCTGGTTGTGCCACGTCGCCACCGAGAGGCTCGCCATGTCGCGAACCGCGGGTCCCTCGACGCGCACATGGATATCGTGCCACCCTTGGCCGCCCTGATCCTGCGGCAGCCACGCGTCTCCGATATTCATGCCCCCTGTAAAACCGACGCAGCCGTCGACCACGAGGAGCTTGCGGTGATTGCGACGGGACAACCCGAACGAGCGCCGCCACGGCGCCATGGAGCGATAGACAAGGATCTGCACGCCGGCATCGGCCATCTTGGCGAAAAACGACGACGGGATGCCCAAGGTTCCGAAGCCGTCCACGATGAGGTTTACGCTGACACCTCGCCACGCCGCCGCCAAAAGCGCCTCGGCAAACATCCGCCCGACCCGGTCCGCGTTGAAGATGTAGCTCTCCATCAAGACGCTGCGCTCCGCCGCATCAATAGCCTCTATCATCTCGGGGTAGGCCTCCGAGCCCCCGCGCAGCACGTGCAACCGGTTCCCCGGCTTCATGGCGACGCGGTCGAGACAGAAGCGCTCGATGGACACCGAGTCCCGACGGGTGAGCAGCTGCTTGGTTTTCTTCTTCAGCCCCATCGGAAAGTTCCTTCGCACCCGACTAGACGGCTCCTTGATGAAGTCACAAGATATAACAGAAATGAACGCGTCGGCACACGTGGGTAACCAATTAGGTTGGAGCGTGATCGATGAATGCCGTCGCCTACTTTTTGATGAGTGATAGACTGTCTACGATGGCACGACCTGTCGAGGAGCTGACCCAATCCCGGCTGATCGAAAGGTGCCGCGAGCGCGACCCCCGCGCCTTCGAGGAGCTCTACTTGGAGCACCGAACGAGCGTCTACCGCGTCGTCGCGCGCATGATCACCGGTGAAGCCGACCGCGAAGAGATCGTTCAGGACGTCTTCGTTCAAGTCTTTCGTTCCATAGACAGCTTCAAGGGCACCTCCAAGCTCTCGACCTGGGTGCACCGGATCGCCTTGAACGTCGTCCTCCAACACATTCGGCGCAAAAAAAGCCGCGTCAAGCTCCAGTTTCGAGAAGTCTTGCCCGAGTCTCGCCCTGACGGAGACGACCGGCACCGGGGACCGGAGGGCGCTTTGATGGCCGACGACCGAAAAAACGCCGTGCGAAGGGCCCTGGACGCCCTGTCCCCAAAAAAGCGGGCGGCCTTGGTACTCCATGACTTCGAGGGGATGGCGGCCAAGGAGATCGGCCGCATCGTGGGGGCGCCGACCCTGACCGTCAGGACTCGACTTTTTTATGCACGCAAGGAGTTCTACTCCCGCTTGGAGCAAGAGCCCGCTTTTTCGGATGTTGACCTGTCCGAAGGTTCAAAGGACTCGAAGACATGAACCCGCACCTCCACCTGGACGACAAACGGCTCTTCGCCCTCCTCGGCGGCGCTCGAGACGGCGCGGCCCACCTGGCGGAGTGCGACCTGTGCCGCGATCGCCTCAGACGCCTGCGCGCGCTGCGAAGCGCCGCGGCCGCCGCGTCGGCGCCCCCGAAGCCCGACTGGTCGCGGACCGACGAAGCGCTCCGCGCGGAGATCCGCGCCCTGTGCCTCCCCCCGCGAGCGGACAGATCGTCAGCCTGGCTTCCGCTGACACTGGCCGCGGCCGCTGTGGTCGCCGTGATCGTCGCGGTGGTGCTGGGTTCTCTTGAGCAGCGAGGCCAAACACATCCCGTTGAGAGCATCGCGCTGCGCGGCGATCTCGACCATCGACCCACGACCACCGCTGCGCCTCCCACAGGCAGAGCCAAAGACCCGGCCGGCCGGCTCACGGCGCAGAAACGAGAGGCCGTCCCCGAATTCGTGCTGGGCGGGCGCGATAGGCTCTTGACCGAGGGAGAAATGCTCGCGACCGACGCCGGCCAGAGCGTTCGGATCGCCCTGGACGGGGGGCCGGCCCAGCTGGAGCTCGCGCAGCAAACGGCTGTGGCCGCATTGTCTTTAAACGTCGAGGACCCCCAGATCTTCATCGC
>JAABTR010000133.1 GCA_011389755.1 Deltaproteobacteria bacterium
GCACGGCGTCACCGACATCACGACGCCGCTCGAATCCCAGATCGTCTCCCTGCGCGTCCTCGCCGGCGGAGCCGACTTCCTCATAAACGAGGCCGACGTGACATTTTACGTGCGGGACGAGGGGCTGGAGGTCTTGATCCGGCAGGGCGACATCTTGGCCTTCGAAGGCGAGACGCCTTTGGTTCTGGCCAAAGGACGCTACGCGCGCGGACCGGTCACCGAGAAAGGCCAGAGGGCCTGGACCGCCCTCCCCGGGAATTTTTCAACCCAGGCGCCGACCACAGCGCAGGCGCCGGCCGTCAAGGAGCGCCGGATCCGCAATCTCTCTTTGGGGCACCTGCCGCTGTCCGCGGTCCGGGAGACCATGTCGAGGCTCAAGCCGGCCCTGCGCCGGTGTTACGAGAGCGCGCTCAAGCGGGACTCGAACCTGACCCTGACTCCCCAGGCCCGCCTCGAGGTGTCGCCGGACGGCCGTGTGGTCGACGTATCCATCGAGGGAGCCTCTGAGCATCCAGACATGGCGCGTTGCCTGAAGAAGATCTTCATCGAGGCTCGGTTCCGCCCTCCTCGAGGCGGCTCGGTTCGCGTCGTGGTCCCCCTGAAGCTGTATCCCCGCCTGTGACCGGGCCCGCCTCGGTATCTCCTCCGCCTGCCCTTGGGATGACGCGAACTTCGCGCCCCGAAGCGATAAACAGATACGCCAACAAAAAAAACACGATAAGAACAAACGAGACGAGAGCGAAGCTCAAATTGAACTCGTTTCTGGCTCCGAAAAACCGCCCCGCCGACCGCCTGCCGATCTTGCGCTCGATCTTCTGGACGAAATCCCGTGGCGGCTTGACGCGACCCAGAGCAGAGACGCCGGTCACGGTCTCGTTGTAGGCCTCCCAGTCGCGGCGGCAGTCCGGGCACGTGCGGAGATGCTCCTCGAGCTCGAAGCGAAGCTCCTGCGCGAGCTCTTCGTCGCGATACTCGATGAACAATGACCGGGCGCGTTCGTGATCCATGATCACCTTCACCTCATACCGATATCGAGTTTTTCTTTGAGCGCCAAGCGCGCCCTGTGAAGACGGCTCTTGACCGTCCCCAGGGCGAGCCCGGTGATCTCCGCGATGCTGTCATAGGTCTCATTTTGGATGTCCCGAAGCACCAAGATCAACCTTTGTTCCTCCTCCAGCTCCCCGATCGCCCGCTGAATGCGCCGCTCCATCTGGTACCCCTCGAGGAGCTCATCGGGACGCGAAGGTCGCGTGGACATCACCGAACCGCCATCGTCGTCCGCGGCCCTATCAGCTCCGATGCCCGGAGGGAGGGTGTCGAAAGGGCGCCGCCCCATGTACTTTCGCCTGTTTTTCACGTCGTTTGACGCGATGCGGTAGATCCAGGTCTGTAAGGAGGCCTCTCCTCTAAACGAGTCGATCTTCTTAAAGACCGCGATAAAGACCTCCTGAGCGAGGTCTTCAGCCTCCAGCCGGTTACCTATCATGCGGTACAAGAAGTTGAGCACCGGCTCCTGGTACCGCTCGACCAACATCTCGAACGCCCGGGGATCTCTGGCCTTAAGCCGTCTTACGAGCCTTCTCTCGACCAGCGTGTCCAACCGTCAAACACCTCTCAAGCGGCGGGCCCAATCGCGTCGAAAAGGCTCAAACCGGTCAATTGACGAATATTCTGAGGCCCGCCATGGTCGTGAAACGACCTTCGGATGCGATCTCGTGCATGTACCCAACATCGACGGCGAAGCGGGCGTCGACATAGCCGAGCCCAGCCGAGAGGCTGTTGCGCTCGTAGTACGCGTCGAAGCCGTACCCCGCGCGCAAAGCGACTTTGCCCATCAAGAAGAGCTCGCCGCCCGCGCGCAGCTCCAGGCTCGCGCTGTCGTGAGATGTAAAGTCGACGATCGCGTCGGCCTCTATCAAAAACAGCGACTCAAAGGACGCCCCGATCCCCCCCCCGACCTGGAGCGGCGCATAAACGCTCTGCGTGTTGGTCAAGTTGTAGCCGACCGCCCCGACAGTGATGATGTCGCCCAGGGCCAGAGCCAGCCCCGCGTCGAAGGTCACACCGTCTACCTGTTTGCTGCCCGAAGACGGCAACGCCGCCACACCGCCGGGGCCCCACTTATCCGCCGCGATGTTGTGCTCCACTCTCAGGTAGCGCCCGGTCACCCCCACGTAGAACACATCCCCAAACCCACCGGCCAAGCTGAGCCTTCCATCGTAAGACAAAAGGCTGTTGCGGGGCTGCTCGATCCCGGAGTAGTCGAAGGCGACCCCGGCCGCTATGAGCGACGTAACGGAATCGACGATGGCGATCCCGCCGGTGTGCATCTGCTCGGGACCGGTGAACCTGTAGCTCAAATCGATGTGATAAAGCGGCGCGAGGGCGATGGTCGCCGGATTGAAGTAGATCCCCGAGACTCCGCCTCCCGCCGCCCGCACCGCCTGAGACATTCCGATAGCTCGCGGGTCTGAGTGCTTCCAGGTCCCCGGCAGCGGCTCCTCACTCGCCGCCGATGCCGGGTGCAACGCGGCCGCCAGGGTCCAGGCCGCTAAAAGCGGCGAGATAAAACGATACATGGAGCGCCTCGTTTTCATGTGGCCACAGTAACGGATATGTCATCCTCGTGTCTATTTTCGAAAACGAAGCGTTCACGGTTCTGTCCGACTTCACTTGAAACAACTGAACAAACGCTCAAGGGGTGTGACCGATTCCACAAGACCTTGCTCCATGAAACTTCGCCTAAGACCACTAAATTCCGCAGACTATCTCGGGATGCCCCCCACGAGGAGTTGCTGTTTTAGCAATTTTTACGATGACCTATTGTCACCTTTCGATTGTGGCTATTATTCGCAATTTTTTCAATAGGTTACTCAATTTTTTCACCCCACTGAAATTACCAACACTCACTTTCTCGCTCACCTTTACAAAAAAAAGACGAAGCAAAATCAGAAGATGGCCCCGCTGCGAAAAAATGATGTTGCGCTGTCGAGCCGCGATCTGCTACCAAACTGACTCGACGGGCGGAACCCCTCACCAAGACTAAACGAGAGGCAGGTTTAGAAATTAATTTCACAGGAGTTCTCTCGCGGTAAACGCGCCCCTGAACGCCTGATCAGCTGTGAAAAAATCTGTGAACAAACCATTGCTCAACTGTTAATATCAAGGATTTAAATGGAAGTCTGGGAAAAATCTCTGTCGTGGATCCAAGGAAAGCTCAACAGCCAGGTCTATGAAGCTTGGTTCAGCCCGGTGGAGCTCGATGAGTTCGCTGGTGAGCGGCTGGCCCTGCGAGTCCCCAACAAATTTTTCAAGGAGTGGTTGTCCAACAACTACGTCGACCTCATTCAAGAGGCCGTTTGGACTGAGACCGGGGTCAAGCCTCAAGTGAAGTTTGTGGTCTCCGAAGACAGCGCCGTGGATCTCGCCAACCTCAAAACGTCGCCCCCCACCGTTTCGGCGCGCCCGCAGGCGGCGACCGGGAGCTCTATCACGTGGGGCGAAGTCAAGCTCAACCGCAAGTACACGTTTAAGAACTTCGTCGTCGGCTCCTCCAATCAGCTCCCACACGCCGCTTCGTTGGCGGTCACCGATATGATCGGCACGAAGTACAACCCCTTGTTCGTTTACGGAGGCGTTGGGCTGGGCAAGACCCATCTCGTCCACGCCATCGGGAACGAGATCCGCAAAAAGCGCCCGGAGCTGCGCATCTGCTACATCTCCTCCGAACAGTTCATGAATGAATTCGTATGGGCGCTGCGCAACGACAAGATGGACCTGTTCCACCGTCACTTCCGGCGCGAAACAGACGTTTTGCTGATGGACGACATCCAGTTCATCGCCGGCAAAGATCGCACGCAAGACGAATTTTTTCACACGTTCAACGCGCTGCACTCCCAGAACAAGCAGATCGTGCTCACGTCCGACAAGTATCCGCAGGAGATCCCGGATCTCGAGGAGCGGCTGCGGTCCAGGTTCCAGTGGGGCCTCATCGCCGACATTCAGCCCCCCGAGTTCGAGACGCGGCTGGCCATCGTCAAGAAGAAAGCGGACGATGAAGGGATCTTGCTCCCGGATGAGGTCGCCTTCTTCTTGGCCAAATCGATCAAATCGAACGTTCGAGAGCTCGAAGGCTCCCTCATCAACTTGGCGGCCCACGCCTCCTTGGACGGACGGCGCGTCGTCGATATCGATTTCGCGCGGGAGACGCTCAAAAAGGTCATCGCCATCAGCTCCGCTCCGCTTACGGTGGAGAGCGTCCAGGAAACGGTGTGCAAGCACTTCAACATTTCCCTGGTCGACCTCAAGAGCCCCAAGAGACAACGGTCCATCGCTTTTCCGCGACAGGTGGCCATGTACTTGTGCCGAAAGGGGCTCAACGCATCTTTCCCCGAGCTCGGACAGCGCTTTGGGGGCAAAGATCACACCACCGTCTTGGCGGCTTGCCGAAAAATCGAGAAACAGATCATCCAAGACGTGGACACCAGGAGCCGAATCGAGGCGCTCGAGCGGTTGCTGGGCTTCTGACTCCCTCGACTAAAACCGGTCCCCCACGCTCAAAATGGAAGCGGCGAGAGCCAGCAGCCACCTGTCGGATTTCGTGTAGCCACCTCTTTGCTTGTTGACCGCGGCGACGCAACCCATTGGCCTGCCGGCCCGAAAGAATGGGACGGCCACGAGGCTCTCGACATGCGCGCCCGCTAGCACCCGAGAGGGCTTTGCGCACCCTTCGGCCCGCTGCCACGAGTGGGTAAACCTCACCGCGCACAGCTCTTTGACGAGTTCGGGATCGGAGGACGCGTCGTCGCCAAAGCGCGGGTACCAGATAGCGGCCTGCGCACCTGCGGGTACGATGACGACGAACAATTCGCAGCGAAGAATATGTCGCACGGACAGACCCAGGCCTTCGACGGCGCTGTCGAGGTTAGGCGTCCGAGACCACTGGTCGAGCCACGTCAAAGCGACCTCGAGCCCTTCTTCGAACCCCGGCGGAAAATGGGAGGTACCCGAGTCGGTCTCCTGCTTTGTGTGTCGAGAGCCGTCCGGGCCTCCGAGAATGTGCAACACGTTGCTCACATCTTAGAAAAACGGCTCATTTCGCAAGTGCTTAAGGAGTTTTACACATTGTTTCGGTTTGCGTAGTACGTTGTGGGTAGTGTTTTTCTCTCCAAGCGCGCCAGCAAATTGCCCGGCCCCACCGGTCCGCGTTAAACTATCCTCAAAAGGAGTCAAAAATGCCCGCGCAACCGAGATCGACAACACTGTGGTTCTTTGCGCTGAGCGCCGGGGCCTTCACGCTCGGCGCCGCCCCAGCTAGCGCTGCTCAAAAAGAGACGCCGGATTTCGCAAGCGACTCGAGCTACGAGGGGGTCACCCCCGGTGCCGGTAACAATCTGCCGCGCATCGTGGAGCTCAAAGAAAAAAAGGGGACCTGGGTGACGTGGCCGGGGTTCATGTTGCTGCCTGGCGGCGGCTCCCGTGTTTTTTTGCAAACCACCGACACGCTCGCGTACAAAGTCATCAAAAATGAAAACAAAATCGTGGTACGCATCGAAAACGCCAAAATCTTTTTGAGCAACAATAAAAACCCGCTGGTGACGACCTACTTCGACACCCCTTTGGAACGCGCCGAGCTGCGAGCTCGAGGACGCAACGTGGAAGTGATCCTCCTGCTAAAGACCAAGGCAGCCCCGGTCATCACGCAAACTTCGGATGAGGACGGCTACAGCTACATCTTCATCGATTTCCAAACAGAGGGCGGGGCTCCCAGCACCTCGACGTCGAAAACGTCCGGCTGATTCGCCCTTTTATTGAAGTCCATGGGAGAAGGCCCAGGCGCCCTCGGCGATCTTTCCCCAACACGCGGCGCTCTTTGGGTCGCGGCCGCCCTTTTGTTTTTTTTTCCGATGCCCTCAGGGGCAGGCACCTCATCTTCAAAAGAATTGTCCCCGCCCCAAACAGTTGAAGTCCAAGCCGGACGCATGATCCTGCTCGAAAATGGGACTATCTTCGCTGAAGGTGCGGTCTCATTGCGCTCCGGCATCCACGCCATCACCGCTCAACGGGCGCTGCTCTCTTTGAACACGGGGCGGCTCTCCCTCGACGCGCCCAAAATTCTCGGTTCCACGTACGGAACCATCTTCGCAGCACGGGCAGATCTTCTATCCGACGGCTCCATCGCGCTCGCGGCCCCTGTTTTTTCGCTCACCCTCAAACTGGAGGCCGAGCGCGCCCAGTGTGACAACCTCGGCTGCCGCGTGGAAAACGCGCACGTCTTTCTTTGCCCCGGCTGTTCGCGCGACGGGGACCTGGCCTTGTCCGCGCGGCGGGTCACAATCCACCCCGGCGGAGACGTCGACCTCGAGGACCCCACGTTGCTCATCGACGAAGAGCCCGCAGTGTCGCTGCCCTTTTTGCGTCTCAGGCCGCCACATCGACCGGCTCTCTTTCCGCCGGTGGTCGGCCTGAGCCCATCGGCGGGGTTCCTTTTTGGAGTCGGAGGGCGCCTGCCGCTGGGAGAGTCACGGACCGCTGAGGGGATGGTCATCGCTCGCAGCCAAGGCGGCTTTCAAACCCAGACGACTGTCTCGACGCCCCGCGGAGAGATCGACCTGGCACACCTGTCCGACTTGCCTTCGGGGCAACACGACCTCGCCGCAGAGGCAGGAGCCTTGGTGAATCTCGCAGAGGCACAACTCGCCCTAAAGCTGGACGCAACGACCTCCGGAGCCGCCCTCGAGGAGCTGTACCGCCGCCCCGAAGAGCGCGCCCTCGGCACCCGCACGAGCGTCGCGACCTTGAGGTTTCCGGGCACTTTGACCCAGCTCGAGACCTCGGCGCGTTTCTCAACGAGGCTGGACACTCCACAAGGCGGCGGGCCGGATCCAACCGGAGCGCTGGCACTTATCCTCTCCCTCCCGGCGCGCCCGCTCTTATCCGGTCTCTTCTTCCTCGATGCTCGTTTGTGCCTGTGGAGGCACTTCGATGTTCCTTCGCCGAGGGCCGGGGCCTGGAACAACACCGTGACCGCCGCGCAAACAGAGGCGTTCTTCCCGTTCCGGCTCGGATTTTTGAAGGGCAACGTGGAGGTCACCGGGACGGCCGCGGCGTCTTTTTTGGACAGATCCTCGAGCGCGCGGCCCATGGCCGCGTCGCGGCTGAGTGTGGTCCTCGAGCTACCGCTTCAAAAGAAAACCTCAGGCTCCCTCAGGAAAATCACCCCATTTATTCGCTACGAAAACTACCCGCTTTTGTGGTCTGGGCCCAGCGCCTCGCTCCCAGCCCAAAGCCCCGTCCTCCCGGCCCCGGCTCGGGCATCGTTGGGCGTGCGAGGCCTCGTGCTTCCGGCACAAAAAGCCGGCCGCTGGGACCTGAAAATTTCGGTCGTCGCCGAGGCGGCGAAGTGGTCCGGGGCACCGGCGCCCAGCCATGTCCACCTGGTCTTGGGCGCGGCCGAGACGCGCTTTTTCGAAGGAAGCGCCCAGGCGGCTTTCGATCTGCGCTCGGCCAAGCCCAGTCTGCTCGGCGCCCGCCTCTCGTTTCCCTTCGACCAAAAAACGGTCTTGGAGCTGTCCGCGAGCTACTTAGGCGCTCAAAGGGGCCCGCACACCCATCCCGATTGGACAGACCGCCTCCCCGCTCTTGGGGTTTTTTATCCGATCCGACTTGACCTTCGCCCACATGCCGAGGTCGCACAGCGGCTGGGCTTTGCCTTCACGCAGCGCCTCTCGGCCCACCTCCTCACTCGAAATCAGGTGTGGCCCCGCTTCTCTTTCCTCGCGACGGGTTACGGGATCGAGTGGCGACCGAGCTGCGATTGCATCTCGCTTTCCTTCGACGCCCTGCACAGACCTGACACGGCCGTACCGGACGCCATGGCCTTCGTCAGCTGGACAGCGAAGTGAAGAGAATCGACCGACGTCGCCGTCTTCTACTCGCTCAGGTCAAACGGAATCCAGAGAATTTTCAGCCGCTTGGCGCTTCCTTGACGTCGCCACCCGGCCAGGCCGCCGAGCACTGACCAATACGCCCCTTGCGGCACCGGCGGGTGTCCGAACTCGACGATGGGGAAAATCTTGAAGTTCCAAAACCGGTTGCCCTTTTCCCGCCCCTTGTGATGGACAACGTTGAGCACGCCGGTCATGGTGCTGTCCGGATCTTTGTCTCTCCAAAAAAGCGGTGGAATGACAACCGTCCGGGAGCCCGTCTTACCCCGCGAGAAGTCCCAGTAGAAGGGGAAGGCCACCTGGGAGCGTTTTTGCTTGCGGGGATCGTCGAAGTCCCACCAGAACGGAAACACCACCGTCGAAGTGTCCTTGTACTTGAGATCTTCGAAGCGCCAAAACAGGGGGAAAAAAACGGTGTCGTTGTCTTCTTCGCTCTTAAACTTCCAAAACAGAGGCGGGATGACCAGGTGGCTGTTGGCCCCGTCTTTGCCCAGATAGAACAGGGGATGCAGTCGGAAATGATACCCTTTGGGCCTGACCCCGAAGTCGAAGGTGGGGGCCACCCACATGCGCCACCGGTTCTCGTAGAGGCTCCAATTGCGCGCAAAAAGTGGCGCGATGGCAAAGGTCCTCTCCTTGTGGTGCTCGTGAAAGTCCCAGTAGACGAGGCCGAGCATCGTATCGTCACGAACCGGGCTCCTCCTTACGTAGGCGACGGGAGGGACCAACCAGGAGCGATCGTCAGTCCTGTGATTTCCCCACATCCAAACGAGCGGCGAGTACATGCGCATGTAGTCGCCCTCTTTTTCGTAGTAGTGATAGAAGATCGAGGACCCGTGATGCGTAAGCCCCGGTGCCTTTCGGAAGTACGTCAAAAGCAGCGGAAAATAATGGCTCCGCCCGTGTCCGACATCTTCGCCGAACTGATCCTTGTGAGGCCACCGCGTGCCGTAGTAAAGGGGCCCCAACAGGGTGTGATCCCGATCCTTGTCCCGCGCCAGGTACAAAAGCGGAATCAAACCAAAGCGCCACCCGTGCTCCGTAGTCCCCCAAAACGCAGGCGGCACGACCGAGGTGGTCTCATAGGTGATCTCGTTTTCGAAATGCCAGTAAAAAGGTGGCAGCACCACCAGGTAGGTCTCAAACCTGTCGCGTCCAGCGAAAAACAGGGGCGGCAATCCGAGATCGTAGTCCTCTTTCTTTGCCCGGTGGTAGTAAAGCCCCGCCAGCAGAAACGATTGATCCTCGGAGGCAAATCGCCAAAAAAGCGGAGGCACGACCTGGTATTCTGTCTTTTCTTTAGTGTCCCTGCCCAAAAAGACCAGGGGCGCGAAACCGAAGTTGTGGCCCCTATCCGAGCGATTCCAGTACGTCTGCAAAACCACGTCCGTCTTGGCGTTTTCGTGTTGGGCTCGAAAACGCCAGTAGAGCGGGAAATAGACGTCCGCCCTCTTCGTGGGCTGCCAGGTGTGCCAAAAAAAAGGCAAGATCCCCAGATCGTGTCGCGGGCTTTTCCCTGTCCTTTTTCTCTCAAAGTAGAGCGGAAACGCGAACTGCAAGGTCGTCGGTCCGGCTGTCTCTTTGTAGTACGGAGGGATTATGAGCCTGTCGACATCGTACTCGATGTCATTTTCCACATTCTCGAGCTCTTCCCCGGAAAGTCCTATTGGGGCTCTTTTCGAAGGCGCTGTCTCTTCTTGTGCGTCCTTATCGTTTTTTTCGTCCTGGGCCGCTTCTCCTTGTCTGGGGAACACCGCGAGCGCCGCTGCGGCCAGCAGCCCTACCTTGAGCGCGGTCGAAATTAATGGCTTCACCTTAGCTCCTCGAGTCTTGCGCTCAGTTCGTCGACCCGGACCTCAATTTGCTGCCCGTCAGTCATGTTCCTCAAGGTGGCGCCCCCCCGCTTCGCCTCTTCCTCCCCCGCGATAACGGCAAAAGCCGCGCCGAGCTTGTCGGCCTTTTTCAGCTGGGATCTGAGGCTCGCCCCGGTGTGGGCCACCTCCACGCGGCGTCCCTGCCTGCGCAGCGTCCTGGCGATGTCCAATGCGCGGTCGAGGCTCTGCTTTCCGACGCCCGCCACGAAGACGAGCGGCACCTGCTCTTTGTGTGTGCTCTCGGGCATCACCATGATGAGTCTTTCGATTCCGAACGAAAACCCGATTGACGGAGTCGCTCGCCCTCCGAGCTGCTTGACCAAATTGTCGTAGCGACCGCCACCGAGCACAGATGTCTGAGCCCCGAGGGCTGAAGACTCGGCCTGAACCTCAAAAATGGTCCTCGTGTAGTAATCGAGTCCGCGGACCATGGTGGGTTCCACCTGATGGGGGGTCCCACCTTTGTCCAAGAGCCTGCGGACCTCATCGAAGTGCTCCCGGTCATCTTCACCCAGGTAATCGTGAACGCTCGGCGCATCCACCGAAAGGGCGCGGCATCCCTCCACCTTGCAATCGAGTATCCGCAGGGGATTTCGCTCGAGTCTTCTGGAGCAATCTTCGCACAGTTTCTGCTCGTGTTTCGAGTAGTGCTCCACCAACGCTTTTCGGTACAAAGGCCTTGTTTGTTCTCCGCCGAGGCTGTTGAGTAAGACCCTGACGGGTCCGATCCCGAGGCTCTCGATGAACTGCACCGCCATGTCTATTATCTCCGCGTCAGCCGCGGGAGCCGCGACCCCGATGAGCTCGGCTCCGGCCTGGTAGAACTGGCGATAACGCCCCTTTGCCGGCCGCTCCCTTCGGAACATAGGTCCGAGGTAGTACCACTTGCACTGGGGAGACTCCACTTGAAAGCCGTGCTGGAGATACGCACGAATCGCCGAAGCTGTTCCTTCGGGTCTCAGCGCCAAGTGATCGCCGCCTTTGTCCTCAAAGGCATACATCTCCTTCTCGACGATGTCCGTCGAATCGCCGATCCCCCTGACGAACAGTTCGATCGGCTCGAGCAGAGGCGTTCGGATCTCCTGGTATCCAAAGCGCTCGACGAGCTCGCGATACCCCTCCTCCACCGCGTGCCAGGCGGGCATCGATCTCGGAAGGACGTCGTGCATTCCTTTGACACTACGGAGAGTTTTCATAGCACGGCACTCTAACAGGCGCCTAGTGGGTGTCAAGATCCCAAAAAGGCCCTGTAGACTCACTTCTTTTGTATGGGAGGGAATCTTGCGCAATTATCGAACGGAGTGCGGTCTGACCTTCCCTGGGGTTTCTTTAGGTCAGAAGCGTCAGCCTTCGGGCGAGGTGAGCTGGAACGGATAGGTCACGATGACAATCCCACCCCCTTCGGGCTGCGGGAAGGTCCAGCGCCG
>JAABTR010000718.1 GCA_011389755.1 Deltaproteobacteria bacterium
GTTGGGAGATATCGATCCCCAGGCTCTTGGCCCGCTGATAAAAAGCGCGGACGCTCTGGCCTTGGATCAACTCGCCGACCATGTAGAAGAGCCCGTTTTCCTCACCGATCTCGAAGATCTCTCCGACGTTGGGGTGGTGAATTCGGGCGGCCAAGCGCGCCTCGTCGAGGAACATATTGACGAAGCTGGACTCAGTGGAGAGATGCGGGTGAATGACCTTGATGGCGACGAGCTTCTCGAAACCCGCCGGGCCCGCGAGGCGGCCCGCGTACACCCTGGCCATGCCGCCTTGGGCGATCGGGTAGATGATGTCGTAGCGACCGATTCTTTTCGGGCCTGAGATGGACGGATTTCCAGACGCCGGCCGTGTAGAGGGCCTCTTTAGTTTGCGCTCTGGGTGATCATTCATAGCGATCGCTGTGTGCTAATGCGCCTGGCGCTTTTTTTTGATATGAGTCTCACGTTTAAAAAATAGATGAAATTCCATGTAGGTTCAAATTCTGTCGTTTTATTAGCGCCGTAGACACGTCAGGCGCGCGAGCCTATACTCCCATCATACATGAACTCGACGCAAAGAAGAATTATTGGTTGGGCTCTCGTCCTCTTGGTCATGGTGGCGGCGGGATATGTCACGTTCTTCCGAACGGGGCGAAACGGCCTCCAAGGAGGCATCGAGCGCTCTTCGGAGGGCTCCGGCGCGGCCGACGTCCTCGTCCCCGAAGATCTCAAGTCGCTTCAGGCCCTTTATAGGACCGTGAACCTGGTTCAAAAACACTACATCGACCCTTCTCGCATCGACTCGCGGCAGATGTTCGTGGCGGCCGTCAAGACGCTGCAGAGGCACATCTCCAAAGTGCTCGTGGAGGAACGCAGCGAGGAGCTGCTGGTGCGTTTGGGTTCGGAGACGCTCTCGTTTGCGATGCCCGAAGTGACCACCCCATGGACCCTTCTGCAGCGCATCAAGGAGCTGTTTCAGTTCGTCAAGGAGCGGGTGGGGCCCGAGGAGGTCGACCTGCAAGATGTGGAGTACGCAGCGATAAACAGCATGCTCCAGACCCTCGATCCCCATTCAGCCCTTTTGACGCCGGATGTCTATCGAGACATGAGGGACAAGACCCGGGGGAAGTTCGGCGGTCTGGGAATCGTGATATCGATTCGGGAAGGTGTGCTCACGATCATCTCTCCCATCGACGGGACGCCGGCGGATCTGGCCGGGCTGCAGGCGGGCGACCAGATCGTCAAGATCGGCGAGGTTTCCACGGTGAACATGGCGCTCAACGACGCGGTCAACCTGCTGCGCGGGGAACCGGGGACCGTCGTCACGGTGCATATTTTGCGAAAAGGGTGGGACGTCTCGCGAGCCTTCGACATCGTTCGGGCGATCGTCAAGGTGGAGAGTGTGGAGTCCGAGCTGCTTTCGGGACGCGTGGGATACGTGCGCATCAAAGACTTTCAGGGCAACACCGCTTTCGACCTCGACGAGCACCTCAAGAAGCTCGAAAAGAAGGGGATTCGAGGCCTGGTCATCGACCTGCGGCGCAACCCCGGCGGGTTGCTCGAGGCGGCCATTCGGGTCGCGGACCGATTCTTGGAAAGCGGCGTGATCGTCACCACCGCCGGGCAGGGGCCCGAGCAGAGGGACGTCCGAAGAGCCCGCGACCAAGGAAATGAGCCCGGTTACCCCATCGTCGTGCTCGTCAACTCGGGCAGCGCTTCGGCTTCCGAGATCGTCGCGGGAGCCTTGAAAAACCACAACCGGGCCCTCCTCGTGGGCGAGCGGACTTTCGGCAAGGGCTCGGTTCAGGTCCTGTACGATTTCCAGGACGGTTCGGCCCTCAAGCTGACCACAGCGCAGTATCTGACCCCCGGAGACCGGTCGATCCAGTCCATCGGTGTCGTGCCGCACGTCGAGCTGTTGCCCATGCGGGCGGACGAGGAGATGCTCGACCTCATCGTCGAGGCCGGCTACCGCGAGTCAGACCTGGACCATCATTTCGAGATCGTCGAGCCCCAAGAAGGTCAGGGGGGCCAACCGATGCCGGAGGTCGCGCTGAAGTACCTGTGGACCCCGCCGATAAGGTATGCCGGCGAAGAACAAGATGACAATGAAGACTCCGAAAAGGAGCAAATAGAGCCTCCCGAGCCAGAGATCACCGATGACGCGGACAAGCCGTTCGAGCCCGATTTCTCCATCGATTTGGCGCGACAGCTCGCTGTCAAGCTGGGAAAAACCGGCGGTGATGTCACACACCTCGACCCGCTCAAGCCGGTCTTGGAGGAGACGGGCCGCGGGGAGCAGAGGAAGCTCGTGGCGGCGCTCGGTGAATTGGGCATCGATTGGCAGCGAGGTGAGTCCGGAGAAGGAGCCGACGTCGAGGTGACGGCCCGGTTTATCGGTGAAGCCGGCGCTATTAAACCCGGGGAGAAGCGACAGGTGGCCGTGTCGGTCGCGAACCGGGGCTCGAAGCCGCTGTATCGCGTGCTGGCGACGTCGGCGTCCGATTTTCGCCCGCTCGATGATCGGGAGCTCGCGTTCGGGAAGATCGCGCCGGGACAGACAATGGAGAAGGTGCTCGACTTCAAGGTCTTCAAAGACGCCCTGACTCGAGTCGACGATGTGCGGTTCACCCTGACCGATGCCTCTGAGCACGCCTTGCCCGCGGTGGCGCTCCGATTCGCTGTAGCAGCGCTGCCCCGCCCGCGCTTCGCCTACAATTTTCAGATAGACGACATCGAGGGGGGCAACGGCGACAGCCGCCTGCAGGCCGGCGAGCACATCAAGTTCCTCGTGGACATTGAAAATGCGGGGCAAGGCGATGCGCTGGACACTTACGTGACCCTCAAGAGCCTGTCGGGGGATCAACTCTTCATGGTGCAAGGCCGCGAAGACATGGACGAAATTCCCGCCAAGCAGCGCCGGATGGGCACTTTTACCTTTGAGGTCAAGCCCAGCTTCGATGAGTCCCAGGCGCGCCTGGAGCTCTCCGTAGCGGATGTTGAGCTCAAGGTCTACGCGGTCGAGAAGATAGAGATCCCCATCAAGCCCCCCATCGAGATCCGGCCGACGAGCTCGGTTGCCAAGGCGGTCAAGGACAACGCAGCGGTCCTGGCTGAGCCTGCCCCAGAAGCTCGGGTGATCGCCAACATGCCCGAAGGGGTGGCCGCGGCGGTGACAGGGGAGACCAACGCGTTTTATCGCATCGCCTTGAAGGGGGACCGCATCGGCTGGGTGATGAGGAGCGAATTCGAGAAGGAGCCCGGCTTGGAGCCGGCGCCCCCAGCCATCGTCGTCAACGCGCCTCCAGCGATCCGACTCGGCGGCGTCGCCCGGGTCGTCCGCAGCGAGACCATCACCCTCGAGGGCCTGGCCGAGGACGAGAGCTCGGTGCGGGACGTCTACATTTTCGTGGGCGACAATAAGGTCTTTTTCAAGGATAGTCCCGCCGACAAACCGGGCGGGCGGCTTGCGTTCACGGCCCAGGTGCCCCTCGAATACGGCGTCAACTACATCACCGTTGTGGCTGAGGAGACCTCGGATCTCGACTCCAGAGAGATTCTGGTCGTGCGGCGCGACCGGGATGACGGGATGCCCTACCTGATGTCCCGCGCACTCTCGGGAGAGCCCGAACCCCTCGGCATCGTTCCGCTGGTCTCA
>JAABTR010000719.1 GCA_011389755.1 Deltaproteobacteria bacterium
TTTGGGTCTCGTACAAGGAGACGCCGGCGCCAACGAAGACGTCGCGCCCACGGCCCCCGAGACCGCCGTGGAGGATGAGGAGGAAACAGAGCACATCGTCCTTTACGCCGCATGCAACGTGCACAACGAAGGCTCGGTCGTCTCCTGGGTCAACTACCTGTCCGGCCCCACCATCCCCATCGGCACGAAGATCATCGTCACCAACCGCGGCCCCGAATCCGTCTCGTTCAAGACCGCGGAGGCCGGCCAGAGGTACCGCTTCGAAAACGATGACGTGAAGTCCGGGGTCGCGACTTGGGTTTTGTTTACGGGGCTTTTTAGCGAAACCGATCCAAAAGGGAGCTTGGAGGGGCTGTCTGCCGATGACCGAGAGCGCGTCCTGCAGGCACAGGTCGCCCCCGGCATGAGCAAGGACGCCGTGAAGATGGCCTGGTGCCCCGCTCCTGCCCACGAGACGGCGTCCGAAGAAGCTCCTGTTTGGAAGTACTGGAAGAGCAAAGAAGGCGCGGTCGAGGTTCATTTCGATGACGAGGGCAACGTCTCGAAGATCGACGACTGAAGCCGTGCCACTCTTTTTGAGGATGTTGCGTCTTTGTCTCGTCTTTGGGCTCGGGGTGGCGGTTTTGGGGACCGCCTGCAGTGGTGTCTCTCCCGCGCCCATCGCTTTGGCAAAGGTATCGATAGAAGAACAACCCGGTTCGATGGCCTCCGAAGTAACCCTCGAAAAACCGCTTTTAGATCCCAGCCTCAGCCCGCAGTCGATCGCCTCCCGCATGGCCTGGGCCGCCATGTATGTGGTCGACCACTGCCCCTACGCCGTCGTCGAGCACCGGCCCGCGCGCTCCCGGGTGACGATCGTCTTCGGGCGGGAGTGCGTCTCGCTCGCTCTGGGTCCCATCATCGGAACCTTGGAGATGACCGTGTCCAAGTCGTCCGAACAAGAGGTGGAGATCCAGATCGACGCCGCCGGCCTGTCCGTGGGCGGCTACGGTTTTCCCGACGGGACGTGGTTTCTAAACACCTTTGATGGGAAAACCTACCGTGTCACAGGAGCTCCGCTCGCGCTGACCTCTCCCAAGGGCGCTTCGAGCTTCGAGCGCTACGTCTCTTCGCGGCTAGCCGACCCGTCGCTGCGAGATCCTCTGCTCGATGCGGTGCTCAGAACCCCGATTGCGGTCTTTTTGATCGCCTCGACGCAGATCGAACAATGATCGCGATGGTGCGAGCGCCCGATTCGAACCTGGTGCATTCTATCTAGACGCTTCGAAGAAAGGTTTGAGGACCATGACAGATCAAATCCAAGGCTGGGGGCTCATCGGAGCCCTGCGATCAATTAGCAAAATATGGGGGAAAGGGTCCGCGACAAAGCTCGTCGAGAAAACCGAAGGAGAATCTCAGAAACTGCTCAACCATCACCTGCAGTCAACGACTTGGCTGCCCACCCATGTGGCCACCGATGTCTTGAAACACGTCGAGCAAGAATATGGGGATGGCAACGGCGAGGCCCTTAAAAAACTGGGCTACGAAACCGGCCGGCTCGCCATCGATGTCGTGTTCACAATATACCAAGCGGTCGGGGAGGTGGAGCGCGCTTTGAAATCTCTGCCCAACGCGTTTAGAAAAATCCACTCCAATATCGACAAGGAAGCCAGCAGCATTTCTTCGCGCTCGGAAGGCTCGGTATTCAGCGTCGGTGTTCGCTCACAAGATCCCGAAGTGTGGACGCCTTTTTGGGAGGGCTGGATCCGAGGATATCTCGAAGCGGCGATGGCCGATCGACACGACATTATCGTCAAGGCCCAGATCACTGAGGGCGGAATGGACTTTTATATTACGCATCCCGGTAAAACGAACTAGCAAAAACCGCGTCAGCCTCCGTAACACGCGCCGGGCTTGGGATCGATAATGCGCGCCTCGGCGGAAAAATCACCAGCGCCTAAGAAAAACGGGACGGAGGCGTCCACCACGATAAAGTACGCCCCGTCCTCCTTCGCTTCGTAAACCACTGTCTCTTCTGCGTTTTGGGAATTGTCGCTGCAGGTCACCAAAGTCGTCTCGGAGCACAGCGGCTCCCCCGCTGACCTCAGACTCTCGGCGAACAAGAGAAGAGATAGGTCCCTTTTTTCGGGCATCATCGAGACTTCAAGCGTCTCACCTGCGAAGAGATAGATCCAAAAGGCGACGTCTTTGCCGGGCTGCCCGCGACCGTTGCACGAAACGTCTAGCGCGCCTATCGCGTCAATGGTCGTGCCGTCGAACTGCGCGGGCATCTCGTTTCGACCGATCCCGAACGCCGTCGCGCAGCTTTGTTTTTGGGTCGGAGTTCTCTCGCAGATGTCCCAATTGCAGGCAGGGCCGACCCAGCCGCTCTCGCAGCGACACGCGGCCACACGATCCGTCGGTTGCACGCAAACTCCGTGCTCCTTGGCGCACTCCTCCACGAGGGCGCCTTGGGAGCCGCACGAATCGTACCAGTACACATTGCCGTCAGCCCCGCAGCGCAAACTGAATGCCGGCGTGCACTCGGGATCGCTCCCGCTGTCCGACTGCGTATCCAAACTATCAGACCCCGTATCTCCCGCTTCTCCAGACCCCGTGGACGGCGCGCTGTCGACCCCTGAGCTCGTATCTCCGCCCGGGTCGGTCTGTCCTGCGGTGTCGTCGCCGCTATCAGCTGTCGATCGCGAGCTATCGCTGCCGGGAGCTTCGTCCGTGTCTACGAAGGACTCCGTCTCTCCTGGCTCCGATCCTGTGTCCCAGGGTGGGAAGGCCTCGGGGCTGGAGTAGCACCGCCCGTTGCCTTCGGTGAAACACGACCATCCATGAGGACAGTCGGAGTCCTCGTCGCAGGTAAACACGCCTTCGGCCGGGCTGACGCTGCACCCACCGACGAGCACTCCAAGATAAACCAGATATGTCGACATCAAAGGCCTTCGGTCCAAAATCCACAACCTCCACAAATAGCCCTGTTATATTTTTACCCCATAACCACGCTTCGACAAATGCCTCAAATCTCGAACACGACTTCCCCAGACTGCCAAAAACACCTGCTGTCTCGGCTTCAGGACGCTCCCGTCGCGAGCTCGTACCACACCGCTTTTTCAAGGTTGTGAGTGAGCCGCTCGATCTCCTTGCGCCGCTCGACGATTGTCACGAGCAACTCGCGCACCGGCTCCAGACGAGCGATCGCGTCGTCGTCCAGGTCGAACTTCCGCATCGACCAATCCGGAAAGTACCGCTCGCTGACCCCATCCTCGGCATCGAGCAGCAAGACGTCCCGGTGGCGATCATCGTCAACTATGCTCTGAAAAACCTGATCCACGTGAGCCTTGGGCCCCTCCAGCACTTGGAAGAACACCCTGCCCGAAGACATCAAAATACCGGTAATGTCCAACTTTGAGTTTTTCTCGGACGCCCGCCCCACGAGCTCATCGATATCCCGGCGGCTCAGTCGACTCGCGAACTGGCTGACATACTTGACTCGTTTCATCTTCGCTCCGTCGCAATCAGATGCGATGTGGGGGGTGAGCCTGCACACGCCTCTTGCGCCTTAAAACTCAAGATTTTACAGTATAGGCACGAAGGAGACACCATGTCGATACCAGATGAAATGGGCGTGTGTGCCGGGTGCGCAAACAAAGGGCAGGTCGGA
>JAABTR010000720.1 GCA_011389755.1 Deltaproteobacteria bacterium
AAGAGAAAAAGAATCACACATCGGCCCGCACGGTGGCTCATGGTCGGTGACCTCCTACTTGGTCAATACTTCTAACGTGCGAAATGTTACCTTTTTTGAACACATCGTATTAAAATGCACGTTTACCTATCGTATCGTCGTTCGACACCTTAAGTAAAAGATGCCACATGGCATAGGAGGCGCCAGGGGGGAAACGGCTGTGGCTGAACCCGTGCTTGTGGCTACTCGGTCCGGGGCGCTCCCCCGGCTAAAAATCGACTCGCAATGCTGCCTTAGGAAGGGTAACCTGTTAAACGTTTTGAAATTTGAAATGGGTGAAGGTTCTGACATGAAGGCCAATAGATGGGTGACCTTGTGCGCCGCCGCGGCGGTGTTCCTAATTGGGATGAGCGTGCAAGCTCAGAAAATGAGCCCCGCTGCTTCTGCCTCTTTCCAAGAGGGAGCAAAGACTGCACAAAATTCAGACAGTCCAGCCGAAGCCGGTTCGGCTGATACGCACCACGTCGACAGGCCGGGATCGACAAACGCGCCCGATGCGGAACTCGGAACACTAAAGCTGAAAAGGTCAAGGCAGACCGCACTGGGACATTGGCTGTTTTGGCCCGGCGTCGCTACGAGTCTGGCGGGGGTCGTTTTGATTGAAGTCGATTCACACGGTCAAATCGGTGTCGCCGGCGCTATCACAGCCGGGGTCGGAGTGACCGCAATTGCCGCGGGCGCCGCTGTGCTGGGCCTCGTCTACGGTTCCCCCAGAGTTTACACCCTGTCTGCATCGTCTGTATCCGTGGTGCCCGTCCGCAAAGGGGTTGCGGTGGGCTACAGCCGCACATTTTGACACCACGCCCGTCATTCACCAATCGCAAATTTCGCCTTGAGTCTCGAGACTGAGGTCGGCTCGAAAGCCGACGCTGCGGAAGACCTCTTCGCATGTCCAAAACTCGATAGAGACCTCGACGGGGCTCGGCTCACCTCTTACGGGTATATCGATGTTCTGCACGTAGGGGCACGAGCAGCCGACGTCCGTACAGTCGTCATCTTCTATGATGTCGACCCCATAAAGATCTTCGTCGACAGTCACCGACGGAATCCACTTCGTTGCGCAGCCGAGCAGGTGCTCGACTGTGAGGTGCAGCTCGCTGCTCGCCAGATCAAAGCTCCAGCTCAGACACGGCATCTCGGGGAGCGTCGCGTCGGAGCCGGGAGTTGTCATCGGTGGGTCGTTTGGATCTCCGGGCAGAGCCATGAATGAGGGCTCTTCGCATCCAGAGGATGTGAACTCGAAATCGTCGATAACGGTTTCTTGGCGGCCCTCGTCGGCGCCTTTTTCGTCTTCAAAGCACATGATGCCGAGATCGAGTTCTTCGGCTTTTATCTCGACGGACTTTCGGACCGGGTCGATGCCCCCGCAGTTGTTGACGACGATGTCCACGGTGACATCCCGATTTTCGTCCCCGATCTCCAGCTCGAGCGACCAGTTGTGATCGCACATGCAGCCCGGCCAGCCGCACTCGTCTTCGGAAAAATCGTTTTGATCGATGACGACCGTGTAGTCGGCGTTCTTCGACTCCCCCATCGAGGCGACCCAATCGCTGTAGCACCCGAACTCGAGATCGACGACGTCCATCGACAACCACCCGGCCTCGCCCCTCTTCCACGAGACGCAGGTGCGGCCGGCATAGTCGCTTTCGTAATCGAACGCCTCGTTCAACATCAACGTCGTGCTCGGCTCATCGCACGCGAGCGCCGCCATCATCCGGACCTGCCCGGACGGACTTTTGACGTCATCTTCGCCTTGGCACGATGTCAAAGACAACGCAGTCGTGAAAATCGCCAACATCGAGCTTCTCCCTAGAACGTTTATCGTCATGATTGTACCTCCCGCAGGATTCTATATGCAAAATCTGCACCAGAGAAGCCCATTGTAATCATTGGCTTTTTCGGAATCACCATGGGCACATCTTGTGCCAAAGCGCAAAGGGGTAAAGGTCAGCGTAGGGTCGCACCCCTCCATATGACATTTTTTTTCTTTTCTTTGTCGGTGATCGCCCCGGGACCGGTTCAGACGCGAATGACAAGGCTGGTCTGAAGGTCCAATTGGTATTGCGCGACGCCATCGAGAGTCAGGGTCGCTTTACCATTGCCATCCACGAAGAGTTGCGCATCAACAACAAATTTTCCTTCCTCGATGTTGCTGCCGTCAATTCTGGTTTTTGAATAATATACATCGACAGTCGCGTTGCCTGTTCCGGAAGTGGCTTCGTATTCATCGATTGGGATTTGGAAATCAAAGTCGAAGTCGAAGTGGCAGACTTTTGCCGCAGAGGTCAACAAGGAATCAAATTCGGAATCAGCTGCTATTTCCGTTGTGCCGGTGGCATTGATGGTGGAACCTTGCAGCCCCTCGAAGAACCATTTGGAGTCGACATCGACAGCGGCCCTATAGTTGGGAAGCGTCAAGCTTCCATTGACCAGCGCAGTTAGTTGCGCCTCGTCAGTGGATTCGTCACAGACCTCGAGCTCCTCGTCCTGTGAGTCTTGGCATTGCGCGAGCACGTCCCAAGTCAAGCCCCCGACTGAGCCTTCCAGCTTTCCCGTGGATTCGATGTGTATCCACGAAGGCTCATCGCCGACAACGATTTTAGTGGATGTCTCCAAAATCCCGTTCGCCTTCAACTCAGCGCTCACAAGCGGGGCGATACCACGTGCGATGGCGTCATATTCTCTGCTCGTCGGCGTATCGGCTTTCTCGTCAGAGTCGCAGGCAAAGCTGCTTGCTAGAACTCCAAAAGCCAAAATGAGGAACACTGAACAAATTTGACAATTCAAACCGGTTTTCATAGCAGCTCTCCTTCTTTGCGCGTACGAAATAGCGCCGCTTATCGTCTCACCACGGTCGCGACCTTACTAAAAAGGCAGCCATGTCATCCGACACAACTGATGAAGAGGAGGAGAAAAAGAAAAACGGCTCAAAAAAGAGTCGTCACCCAATCGCTGTAGCACCCGAATTCGAGATCGATGGTCAAGCGCCGCTTTCACCTGCTCGTTCGATCGAGGTGCGGACGAAGTTTGCCCATGAGAACTGGAAGCTCGTTAGCAACGAGACGACAGGATCGTCGTAGCGCCGCGTGACGAACAGCTGACGTGCAATAACAGTGGGCTTCATTCCCCCCTCGAAGAGGCGAATCGCTTCGGCGGCGGCTTCTTTTATTCGTTCGGCTTTAGTGGTTAAAGCGGCACAGGGATCGTCGATTTGGAGCCCGTGGCCGTTGAACATCGAGCGCGGACCCAGCGCGGCGACTGTCTCCAAAGACCGGATGGTGACGTAGGGGTTCTCCCATTTCAGAACCGCACTGGCACCCCGGGTGACATAGAGATCGCCCACAAAGGCGATGCTGTTTTTTTTGTCGAAAAAGACTCCCTGGGTTTGACTGTGACCGGGAGCGGGAATGAACTCCAGTACGCGCGAGCGGGTTCGCACCGCGCCCGGCATCGGCTGTGGTTCGTAGTCGCCGGGGGGTCCCCAAAGGGCCAGCCGGTACATGGCGAGGGAGCGAGCTCCCTCTGTGTACCGCAGCTCCGGACGATGCAGAAAAATGGGCGCCCCCAGCCGCCGAGACAACAGGCCTGCATTTCCGGTGTGGTCC
>JAABTR010000721.1 GCA_011389755.1 Deltaproteobacteria bacterium
ACCTTCGAGAGATGGGCGCCTCGGGTGTCAAGCAGGTCTCGGACATGGCGGTGCTCAACGCGAACTACCTGCTGGCTTTGATCAAAGACCACTACAGCGTGCCGTTCGGCGACGAACGCTGCATGCACGAGTGCGTCGCGTCGGACAAAGACCTGCAAAAGGAGACCGGCGTGACCACCCTCGACGTGGCCAAGGGGCTCATCGACAGAGGGTTTCATCCACCCACGGTCTACTTTCCGCTCATCGTGAAAGGGGCCCTCATGTGTGAGCCCACCGAGACGGAGAGCCGCGAGACCATCGAGGAGTTTGCCAAGGCGATGATCGATATCGCTCAAGAGGCGAAAAGAGATCCCGAGGCGGTCAAAGCCGCGCCGGTGATGACGCGCCTGCGACGGCTCGACGAGGCCGCGGCGGCGCGCAGACCGATCCTCAAAGCCGACTGACCGTCTCCTCTTTCTACGAAATCAAAAAAATATCCGTTTTAGGCGTCGCCCTTGGGAGGCAGCTTGACCAGCAGGTCCAGCTGCCTGGGATCCACGTTCGGCTGAGCGGGCTTCGCCCTTCGGGGGCGCGCCGGATTTTTCTTCGAGGAGGGGCGCGCATGGTGGATCTGAGGGGCTTCGAGAAAGAAGGATTGTTGGGAGCGGGAAGTCGGCCTTCGCAGCTCTTCCACCTCGCTGACCCTGCGGACCTTTCGGGGGGTCTCGATCTCCGCGCGGCCCTCGTGAATGGCCATTCGTACGGTGACTTTGAGGTTCTTGAGGCGCTCTTCAAAAATTTTGCGAGCTCGCGCGACGTCGTCGAGGAGCGCCGTCATGGATTCGTCGACTCCGTCGAAGCGCGCCAGCTGCAGGTGTGGGCAGCTGTCCGACGGGCCCGAAGGATTGACGACCCCGCACGCGGGACAGATGCGAATCGTCACGTTCTCGAGCTCCGGTTTGGTTCCGATCATGGTGCCATCCTATCCGTGTTTGGAACCTATTGCACGATTTGTGACCCTTTTGCACTTTTTGGGTGTCTCACAAAGCCCAACGACCTCAGTGGGACGCCCGCTCGAGCACGAAGTTCGCCTGGTACACACCGCTTCGAGTTCCGCAAAGGAGCCTGCGCTTCGTATCGGAATGGATGCACAGAGACAAGACGGTCCCGTCTCGCGTCGCCGAGAGTGGGACCGGGGGCCCGACCTCATCCTCTTCGAGGTCCCGTCCGGTGACCAGGGCGGTCTTCCAGGTGTGGCCCCCGTCTTCGCTGATGCGGACCAAGCCCAGGTCCCTTTTTCGCTCTCGCACCGCGGCCGCGAGCCAGGTCGGGTTGTCCGGATCGATGGCGACGGCGGTGGGGCCGTGGATTTGAGAGGCTTCGAACCAGGTGCGACCGGCGTCCACCGAGCACAAAAGGGGAGCCGTCGACAAATCGCGGACCAAAAGATACGTCTCTTGGCACGCGCACAGCTTGTACTCGGTGTCGGGTGGACCGGTCAGCTCGGCCGCGACAGCCACCGGCTCGAAAGCGAGGTTGAAATCGGCTCTGAGCAGCTGCGGCGCGTCCCGTGATCCGACCAGGGCGAGCACCGCCGAGGTGCCCTCGACGACGGTGGCTGCGAGGCAGCGCTGCCTGGTGAGCGGCCCATGAAAGGAGCGCCCTCTGTCATCGCTGGCGAACAGCTGTCCCGCCGCCGTCAGGCCGAACAGTCGGATGTGGCTGCCGGTCTGGGTGGCAAAGACCGTCAACCCGGCACCAATCGACTCTGAGCTGCTCACATCGTCGGCCAGCCCACCGGTGAACCAGTCGTTGATGGCCGTCCACGCCGCTGACCGGGCGCGCGTGCGGAAGGCCCCGGATGATTTCGTCCCCACGAAGATGTCGTCGCCGACACAGGACAGGCTTTCCACTTGGAAGTTCTCGCCGGAAGCGGGCAGGGGACCGCGGTGCAGCTGACCGTCTGCGCCGAGGGTGTACAGGCCGTCTGCGCCGGCGAGGGGCCCGAGCTTGCACATGGCCACCGCCTCTATGGGGGTGTCTGACGGGCCCAGATAAATCGTGTCCAGCAAGACGCCGGCTGCGACCTCCACCAAGGGTTCGAGTTCTTCCGACGAGACATCTGGGAGCTCGAGGCCCAGGCGCCCCAGGACCTCATCGATCCCGATCCGCTCGTCCTCGCGTTCGTCGTGGTGTTCGAGGGGATCGTGGTTGAAATCGAACTCCTCTTTTTCGACCGGACCTTCGGCCCCGTGGTCGTCGTCGGTGAATTCTTCGAGCTCGTCGCCCGAGAACCATTCGCTGTCATCCGCCCCTTGCTCGGGCGAGCCTCCGTCTTCTTCTACCCAGCCTTCATCGAGGTCATCGAGGTCGTAGCCGCCGTCTTGCAGCTCTTCATCCGGTCGCTCGGTCGAGTCGGTGCTTGCGACGTACTCAATGAGGTCCGCGAACAGGTCGTCTTCGGAGGCGAGTCGACCATCGTCTTCGACCAGGGCCGAAGCCTGGTCGTCATCGGCGAGCTCCTGTTCGAGCAGATCGCCCAGTACGTCGAGGTCTTCGGCGGCAAGGTCGTTATCGCCGCTGAGGGGGTTTGGGATCGGCGACGTGGGAGGTTTTTTTTTCGTCCTGTCACGCTGAGCTTGTCTCATCGCTGCTCTTTTCCATGGCTTACGGGCAGATTGAGTTGCTCGAGCACCAAACGCATATCGCTCCAGACCATTTTTTTTGCCTGAGGGTTTCGAAGCAGGTACGCAGGATGATACGTCGGCATCACGGCGATCCCCAAAAGATCGTGAAAGCGCCCCCGCAGTCGCCCGACCGGTTCGTCGACCCCTAACAAGTAACGAGCCGGCGTCGCACCGAGCGTGACGATGACCTCGGGGCGGATGATGGCGAGCTGATGTTTGAGAAAGACGCCGCAGGTGTGTTGTTCTAGCTCGGCCGGGACTCGATTTTGAGGGGGCCGGCACTTGACGACGTTGCAGATGTAGATGTCTTGCCGCAAAAGCCCCATGGCTTTGATGATTTTGTCGAGGAGCTGCCCGGCGGCTCCGACGAAGGGACGGCCTTGAAGGTCCTCGTCCCGGCCGGGGCCCTCGCCGACGAAGACGAGCCGCGCTTTGGGGTTGCCTTCGCCGAAGACGATGTGGGTGCGCTGCGCGTTTAGGGGACAGCGGGCGCAGTCGCCGATATGGGCGCGCAGGTTATCCAGGGTGCCGAACTTCGATCGTCCCATGGCCGCCTTGTGAGGCCTTTTTTGCGTGGCGGAATCCGTGGGCTCGCTGGGCGGCGCCTTCTGGGGCACGGCGCTGGTCTCGGCGGCCGGTGGCGCAGCCGCGCTGGGCCCACGAAATCCTTGGGCGCCATTGCTGACTTCCCAGCGAACCCGTTCGATCACGGCGTGGACCAGGGCGGCGGGATCGATTTCATCCTCGGGTGCCTTAGGACCTTTGGCCTCGATCACAGATTCGCGTTTCATGAGCTGTACTTCACGAAGAACCACATCGATTCGTGGTTACTACACTGTCGGCCGTTCGGCAATCCGTCAGCCGGAGAAGGTCTGTTTCGAGGAGGCACCGACCCTTCGTCAGGCCTGATAGGTGAAGTGCAAGTCGTAGCCGCAGATGGTGAAAACGTCGCCTTCATCGATGCGCTTGGAGTC
>JAABTR010000722.1 GCA_011389755.1 Deltaproteobacteria bacterium
TTGACGACGTTTGTCATGGCGTAGAACAGTCGCTCTTCGGCCTTGGTGTCGTCGAGACACTCCGTGACACGATCGGCTGACGCCCAGAGGTGCCCCTCTCGACCGTACTTGGCGTTGATCTGCTGTGCGATAACGCTGTTGACCCTTTGATGAAATCGAAACGGGTGGTTCTCCACCCCACTGCACAGAGGCGTCTTGGCCCACTTGCATTTATCTGCGCCCAAGCAACAGGAGTCGTCCACAGACTCTGCCGAGTGTTTGTGGTTTAAATTCGCCTCGTAGCAGTGGAGCCTCACCGGAACCTCTCGAAGGGCACGTCCGATGGCAGCCCCGATGATGTTGTAGGTGGAGGGAATCGGCGTGAAATCGTTACTGGGGTCGAGGGCGCTGGGTGGGCTGAGAGCCGACAACAAGATGTTTTCTTTTCGATGGTCCGGCTTGAACATGAACTGTCGATCAATGATCCCCTGGACAGTCTCATAGACCGCGTGCTTCCTGATTTGTCTTAATCGTCGTCCCATACCCCCTCTATCGGACGTTCGTGCGATTTGGTTTCCTAAGTAATCGGGCCCGAGCTCACTTTTTTACGTGTGAGGGATTTTTCAAGGTCTATGAGCTCTTGAATGCCCTTGAATATCGGGAGTCGTTCGACCATCGTGCCTTTTCGGTTTTCTAAACGACCTCGATGCGTCCGACCACATTGACGACCACGTCGGGTTCGAGCTCTCCGTGGGCGATCACCCGCGGCTGCGGTGACTCGAAGCGCAAGAGCTCGGCGACGGGTCTTCGCAGCTGGACGCCCACGAGCAAGACCGGCGCTTCGAGACCCGAAGCGGTGTCGCGATAGGCGCTTGTGATCTGCGAAGTAACGTCAGGTGGCAGCACCAGCCGGCGCCCCTTTGCCGTCTTCTTCAGACTGTTTTGCAAAACCGACTCCACCTCGGGATCGAACAGCAGGACGTTAACCGAGTCGCTGTTTTCTAAAAGATCTGCGCTTATCACCGGCGCCAAGCGGGCCCGGACCACCTCGACGAGCTCTTCGACCTCCACTGAGCAGTCCTCGCGTGAGAGCACCTCGAGAATCTCCGGGAGATGGTCGAGGTTAATGTTGTCGTCGACGAGCTGGGCGAGCAGTTGGGTGAGCTTGGGCAGCCCGATGACCTTGGGGACGGTTTCCCTGACCACCACCGGCCGCCCGGCGGCCACCCGGTCAACCAGCCGACTCGTCTCGTCCATGCCCACAAGGCGCCCGGGCCGCGCTCGCAGCCAGGTCTGCGTGACGAACAAGACACCATCCAAGAGGGAGTACACATCCAAATCGGCCGCCCGGGCCAGCCCCGCCTCCGAGCTCGATATCCAGCTCCCGATGCCGGCAACCGGACTCGCATTCCCGATACCTAACGTTAAAAGATCTTGGGGGGACGCCAAACACAGATGAGCCCCCGGCGGCACGTCGCAGCGCCCGCAAACCGCAGCCCGCACCTGGACGCGCAGCTTGGTGCCTCCCAACTCGCCCGGGGCCTCCACGATGGGAACGGCCCCAATGGGAAGGCCGAACCGCACGCGCAGATCCCGCGCGATCTCTCTGGCGAGCTGGCGCATGCCACCTCGTTCCATGGCTTGCCCGGCTATCTCGGCAAAAAGCGTCGGCCCGAGCGCCAAAACCGCGCTCCCCTCTGAGGTCCGATCCGCGGCTGTCTCGTCCTCGGGCTCTCCGCGCTCGAGCACTCTTTTTCGTTTGCGGCGCCAAACCGTGAGCGCACCTCCACCAAACCCAAGCGCCAGGAGCAAAAATGGCCAGGCGGGCAGCCCGGGCACCACCGCCAAAACGAGCATCAAAGCGAAGGTGGCGAGCAGCGCGGGGGGTTCGGACCCCATCTGCTTGATGAGCTGAGCCCCGAGGCGCTGCTCGTCCCCTCCTTGCCCGACACGGGTCACCAAGAGCCCCGCGGCGGTCGAGACCAGGAGCGCCGGGACCATGCTGACGAGCCCATCGCCTACGGCCAAGCGCCCGTAAACATCTATGGCTTCTTTGGGCCCCATCCCGTGGCGCAAAATGCCCACGGCAAACCCGCCCACCACGTTCACCCCGATGATCACCATGGCAGCCACCGCGTCCCCGCGGACGAACTTCATCGCTCCGTCCAAGGACCCGTAGTAGCTGCTCTGCGCGCTCAGCTCCTCGCGTTTTTTCTTCGCCTCCGCCGTGGACAAAGCCCCCGACCGCAGATCGGCATCAATGGCCAGCTGCATGCCGGGCAGGCCGTCCAGAGTGAAACGAGCGGCCACCTCGGCGACGCGTTCGGCCCCTTTGGTTATCACGAGAAAGAGCACCATGGCCAAAATCCCGAAGATCACCGCCCCCACGAGGATATCGCCGCCCACCAACACACTCCCGAAGCCCGCGATGATGCGCCCGGCGTCGGCCTGCATCAAGATGAGGCGCGTCGAGGACACATTGAGCGCAAGCCGATACAACGTGGCGATGAGCAAGAACGTGGGAAATACGGTGAACGTCAAAGGGCGCTTTATGAAGAGCGACAGACACAGTATCAACACCGAGGCGCCCAGGTTCACCCCGATGAGCAGGTCCAGAAGCGCTGGGAAAAGCGGAACGATCATCATCGCGACCACCGCCAAAGTGGCCGTCGCGACCGCGAAGTCACCGATTTTCATGTGAGCCGCGCGCAAGCGGGTGAGGCCTTCCCCCCACACGCCGCCCGATTCAAAACGACTATCCATCTCACCTCCCAAAAAAGGATCCCCTTTGAGAACACGAGGCAAATAGAATCACAATGATTGATATCACGAAGCCGCCCTCTAAAGAAATCGCCTCGGTGTGCCGTTTTTGTATTTGTATTATTAATCGTTTTAAGGCGCGCTGAGCATCCGCCTGCTAAATAGAGAAGCAATGAAACTAAAATCTCCAACCTGCGAGACCGATTACGCGTTCCTCGCTTTCGAATCGGCGTGCGACGCTGTCTTTGTCCTCGCCGGCTCGACGATCGCTGCGGTTAATGAAAGGGCCGAGGTGCTGCTGAGCACTGGGGCTGCGAGGCTCGTGGGACGGTCGATACATGAGATCCTCACGCCCCTGCCCGCCGAAAAGAGCTCGAACTCGGTAAAACTTTTGTTCCGACAAGCCGAGGCAGGAACACCGGCTGCGGGCACCACGCGCCTGCTGCGACAAACCGACGCGCCTTTTTGGGCCGAGATCGCGGTCCAGCGGCTCGATCTGGAAGGCAGACCGCTGCTCGTGCTCGTGCGGGACGTGACTGAGCGTTATCTGAGCGCCCAGCTCCTCGAGCGGGAACGTCAGTTTGTCGCGCGAGTTATCAACGACTTTCCCGCTATCATCTGCGGGACCGACGCCGACGGCATCGCCACCTTCGTCAACACCTCAGCGGCGACCATCACCGGATACGAGATCGACGAGCTGGTGGGGTCGTCTTGGTGGGAGCTGCTCCTTCCTGACCCCTCCCCTTTATCGTCGCCCCCGCCTGAGCGCGAAAGCCATGTGACGACCCCTAAAAAAGAGATCACGATCCTTCGCAAGGATGGCACCAAGCGCACCCTCGAGTGGAGCGAGATCGTCCGCTACAACGACGAAGGACAGCACGTCGAGACCATCGGGTTG
>JAABTR010000723.1 GCA_011389755.1 Deltaproteobacteria bacterium
CTTGCAAAACGACCCAGCGGCAACAGACGGCACCTACGAAATCGACCCGGACGGCCCCGGGGGGATCGAGCCGTTCGAGGTCGTGTGCGACATGACGAGCGACGGCGGCGGCTGGACCCTCATCGCCCATGTGCACAGAAAAACGGGGATGCCCACCCCCGGCTGCGCGGCGACCGGCGGTGACCCGGGTACTCTGGGCTATTCCATAGACGCCAGCGGGATCGCTTTTTCGGAGATCGCGGTCACCCACAACGGTCTCACGCAGGGCGCGTTTGCCTCTTTTCCCCTCGATTCACAGACAACGTTCGATTGTTCGCAAGGCGACATCGTCTTTCTCCAGAGCAACGGGCGCTATAGCGTTTTGTTTTTAAGCGACGCCTCGAGTGAAGGATGGGGAGATATTAGCTTGGCGTGTTTCAATTCGACAAGCGCGGCGTGTACGTTTCAAAGTCGCAGCGACACCTTCGGCGCGGTGGCAACCGGAGGAGGAAACTGCCAGCAGCTCGACGACGGCGACGGCGTGGCGACAAGCTGCGGCGCATGGGGGCTCGCCCCGAGCGCCGGCGACACAACCTGGGCCGCGACAGGAGGACGTATCTTGATCCGCTAAAAGCGTCCTTTGTCGGTTTTGATGAAATTGCAAAAAAAGCCGACTGAGATATCTTTTTTGCGCTTTGTGGTAGGTGTGCAGTTTTTTTCCCACCATTTTTCGCCTGCCTTTGCAAAAAGACCACGACAAAAGCCACCCAAATCGTGAGCCAATACAGCGGGTTGCCAACAAAAAAGCCCTCGCCTGCCAGTCACTGGTACGCTCTGTGCACCTTTTTGGCGAGCGCCTCGAAACCTTTAGGCGCAAAAAAAAGGCAGGTGAAGATCATGAACTATGTACTCATCTATTTTTCAATCGGGGTCATCGTCGCGATGCTGATAGCGATCGCGCACGTTGCGCAAGGAAAGCCCGACTGTGAAGCGCTGGGTAACCGCCTCATGATGAACGCTTTTTTGTTTCTCGCGCTCGCCTGGCCGGTCTCGGTGATGGCCGTGGTGCTCGGAGCGCTGAGCCAAGACAATACATAAATCGATCCCGAGATGCCCCCACCCGCCCTTCTCCACGAAACCCCACCACTGCGTGTCGATGCCAGTCGAATCGATGCTATATTTATGAACCGACTCTTACTTAAAGCGGCACGATAGGTTCATCTGTGAGACCAAGAATCCGATAGGAG
Organism: Deltaproteobacteria bacterium; assembly: GCA_011389755.1. GTDB lineage: Bacteria > Myxococcota_A > Polyangia > JAAYKL01 > JAAYKL01 > JAABTR01. Next base: position 1,227 of record JAABTR010000723.1, read on the forward strand.
CAGCAAAAAATGAACCTCTGGTCCTTTCCAGAACGAAATGCAGTTATCTGGATCGCCATTTCGATTGTTGCAGTGTCCGGCTGCGTGGCAGGCAACTCGACTTCCGAAGATTGGCAAGATGAACTCGAAGACGACACCGAAGACGACGACTCCCAGGGAAGCACAGACGCCGGCAGCATTGGGGATGAGTGCCCAGGCGATCCGCTGAAAATAGGACCGGGAAAATGCGGGTGCGGGGTGCCGGACAAGGACAGCGACAAAGATGGGACAGTCGACTGCTTCGACAGCTGCCCATACGACCCCAACAAAACAGAGCCGGGCTTCTGCGGCTGCGGCGCCGCCGAAGACGATTTCGATGAAGACGGCGCCCCGAACTGCGTCGACCAATGCCCAAGCGATCCCCGCAAAACCGAGCAGGGAGTCTGCGGCTGCGGCGTCTTCGACACCGACTCCGACGGCGACGGCGTCTTGGACTGCATCGACCAATGCCCAAATGACCCTGGCAAGGCCGATCCGGGCGTTTGCGGCTGCGGCTCCTCGGATGACGATTTTGACGGTGACGGCACTGCCGACTGCATCGACCAATGCCCCAGCGATCCCCTTGGAAATGTCAAGACCAAGTGGTATCCGGACTGCGATGATGACGGCGAGCCCAGCCCGTTCGCGACGGTTGCTTGCAGTGATATCGGAGCGTCTTTAGCGCTGTCGTGCTCCGACGGCAAAGCTCCCGACGGGGGATGGTCCACCGCAGCGGGGGTGGACTGCGACGACGAAGACGGCGACAACCCGTGCGCTTGCGGTGAGCAGTATCACGCCGGCGACAAAACCTGCGAACCCGTGGGACTTCTCCGGGCGAGCTGCCTTGAAATCTCAGCCTCGAACCCACAGGCTCCCGACGGCATTTATGAGATCGATCCGGACGGGCCTGGAGGAGGTGACCCGTTCGAGGTCACCTGCGATATGTCAGGAGGCGGGTGGACCCTCATTTATCAGGAGGACTTCGAGTCCGGGGATTCGTCGGGCTGGGAAAACGGCGCCTCAGCCCCTACCCCCGTAGACACCGCGTCAAACTGCGCGGCAGCCCACACCAACATGCTCGGCGGACACGGCATCATGGGAGTCGGCGCTCAGACCGTTCAGACCTTTGACGTGCTCGGCATCCCCCACACCGATATCTCCGTAAAGCTCGATTACTTGGTGTTTGACAGCTGGGACTCAGAGCTCGCGCTCGTCTACGTCGACGACGTCGAACAGTACAGCGCCGCGTTTCACTCTGGAGACAGCCCAAGCTCAACGTGTGGGGGGGGCTGGCCGGACCACGGCCCTCAGGCGGTGGACATAGAGACGGCTCATGGCGACCAAACGGTCACGATCAAAGTGACCTCCACCTTGGACCAACCCGCCTCGGACGAATCCTTCGGCGTTGACAACATTTTCATCTGGATCCGTTAGGTGGCCGCCACAAAAAAATCAATCCCCTCGATGGATGCTCAAGTGCTCCTTGAACTCCAAACGGGCCTCGATATAGTCGCGATGGGAGAGCCCTAGCCCCTGGGTGACCCTCCTGATCTCGTTCTCCTCGCCACCGCTGATGACGCCGTCGGCAGCCGCCACGCAAAAGAGCGCCCGAATGAGCTCGAGCTTTCTTTTGCGATCCGCCGTCTCATTGGCCAGGCGAATATAGATGTAGTCCTCGATGGACAAGAGACGGACGCGGTGCTCCTCGAACAAAGAGAGGATGTCTCGTACTTGCTCGGCCTCGAGCTCGACGTGCCGGCCGAGCAGCTCCTGGATGACGCCGAGCTCCTTCTTGTCGAGCGACGTGTCCGCGTTGGCCACCTTTCCAAGCAGCCCGGCGTAAGCGGCGATCCACTTGACCTCGTCTTCGCTGTGATTCTGCAGCATATCGCTGAGCTTGGCGTGGAGCTTTCCAAGCTGCTCTTTGTCTTCGTCACTCGCTCCGCCTTTAAGACCAAATATGTCGAGCAAACCCATAATCCACTCCTCGTCACTTCACTTTTCAAAGGCGTCGATGAGCTCTTCGACGGCTGTAATGGCCGGCATCTGACCGGCGCGCACCTGGGACTCGATGCGGTCTATGCGGTCTTTGACTTGGGGATTTTCGAAGAAGCGCCGCTGCAGGTGCTCGGTGATCATGCTGTTCATCCACTCGAGGGCTTGGTTTCGCCTGCGGTGTGCGAAGACGCCCGAGCCTCTCGTCAGCGCGCTGAAATCGGCGATGAGCTTCCAGACGTCGTACACGCCCCGGCCTGTGCGGGCCGAGCAGGTCACCACCGGTGTTGTCCAACCGTCCGTGGCGGGCAAAAGATAGTGCACAGCCCGCTCGTACTCGGATCGCGCCACCTTCGCCGGCCTTTCCCCCTCGCCCTCGGCCTTGTTGATGACGATG
>JAABTR010000724.1 GCA_011389755.1 Deltaproteobacteria bacterium
GTTCAGACGCTTGCGGAAGTCACCCAACGATTCGGTCGGGCCCTTCACTTCGAAGCGAAGACCGTGGGACTGGTAGCTGTGCTTCTTCTTCCAGCTGTTACCGCGCACGCTAGTTGAGGTCGATTCGATCCGGCTCTTTGAGGGAGAAGGGCAGGGCCCGAGCCCGAGACATCCTGCCGCAGATGGCGGCGACGTCGGGCCGGGGTCAGGTTGGGGCTCTATGACGGCGGCGGGGGCCCTACCGATGTCTCCGGCCGAACGCTCAGGCTCGACCCAAGGGGCCTGAGCTCTCCGCTTCGCTCCATCGGCCGGAGACATCGGCCCCGCTCGTCCGGCCCGACTCGCGACCCATTGACCAGGACATTCGGCAGGATCAGGGTGGTCATTGACACCGACGTTCGTCTTCGAGCTTCAGCACATGCTCGATCACGGCGCTGTCGATCCGACGCAGGTTGCGCCTCGAGGCGTTCTTCAGCGACATCGTCGCGATGCGGTCGATGTCTCGCAACGACCCTCCCGCCGCCTCGTGGAGCATCCCGATCCCGTCGGAGGTGAAGGGGTTGCCGTCGGCCTCGGCGCTCTCGAGGCGGTACTCGACGTACTCGGCGGTGTCCTGCGGCAGCGCCGGGCCCACGCTCAAGCGATGGAAGATCCGCGAGTAGAGCGAGCGATTGCAGCGAAGCTGAAGACGGTCCCAGAGCTGGGGAAGGCCGACCAGCACCAGCGAGAGCAGCGACCGGGAATCCCATTGATAATTCAAGAGGATGTGCAGATGGTCGAGCACGTCCTGGTGCAGCAGGTGCGCCTCGTCGAGCAGAAAGACGGGGTGGACCCGCTCGCTGCCGAGCTGCTCGATGTGGGTGCTCACCGCGTAGAAGACCGACGCCGCCGTGGCCTTCGGGCTCAGACCCACCGACTGGCAGAGCTGACGATAGAAGTCGCGCCGGCCGAGGGTCGCGTTGTGGCAGTAGGTCAGACGGAAGCCTGCCTCGGGCAGACGGTGGCGCAGCGCGCGAAGCAGGCAGGTCTTGCCCATGCCCGGTTCGCCGACGAGGATCGCCGAGTTGCGCTCGGCAGCAGCCTCGCACAACTCGACGACGATCTCCTCTTTCGAGGAAGGCAGCCAGAGGTCGCGATCATCGATCTCCTTGGAAAAGGGGGGACGGGCCAGGCCGTGGTAGGCCAGCCATCGAGGTTGACTCATTTCTTTCCTCCTCTGCGGCGACGCCCCAAGGCCTTGTCCAGCAAGGCGGTCGGGGGATCGAAGTCGATCGCGTCGATGCCTCGACGCGTCTTGGGCGGAGTGCGCCGCCCGCGGTTGGCGTTGGCCACCGGGTCGACGGGGCGGAGCACGAAGACCTTGTCTTCATGCTCCACCCAGGGCGGCTGTTGCGGATCAAAGAAGGTCCGGGCCACGGTGACGGTCCTGCCGGCGAGGAAGGCGCCGTCGAGCTCCCAGAGCACCCCGCCGATGCCGATGGTCGAGTCGGTGGTCACCTTCCGCCGTCCGCGCACGACCAGAGCGTCGCGGAGCTTCTCGTCGGTGATGGTGTCAGGCTCGTCGCCAGCGCCGCCGGTGTGCCACGCCACCTCGGGCGACCGGCCCATGAGCGAGGCGTGAGGGTTGATGTGATAGTGCTGGCTGAGAAAGGCGATCAGCCGGACCTGGACGTCGTGGAGCGACGAAGCCTCGCCCAGGTAGTCGAGGCAGCCTTCGCGCAGCGTCCTCCAGAACCGCTCCATCTTGCCCCGGGCCTGGGGATCGTAGGGCTCGGCGTGGACGAGCCGGATGCCCAGCCGTCCGCAGGCCGTGGCCAGCGCCTGGCCCGAGTATGTGGAGCCATTGTCGAGATAGAGGGTCTTGGGGGGACGGTGAAGCCGCAGCGCCTTGACCATCAGGGCGAGCATGTCCGTCTCCCGCTCGCTCGAGCAGGCCTCGATGGCGAGGATGTAGCGCGACGCGTCGTCGAGCAGGGCGTGGATGCGAAGGGGGATCGTCACGCCGTCGAGGCGGAGCTTCGGTCCGTGGCAGACGTCTCCGTGCCAGAGGTCGCCGGGGTGCTCGGTCTGCCAGCGCCGGCGCTCCTTGCCGGCCCGCGCCTCGCGCATGGACAGGCGGTCGAGGCCGTGTTCGACAAAGAGGCGCCGGATGGTGGCTGCCGAGACCTCGCCTTCCTTCAGGCGCCCTTCGGTGACGAGGGTCCGCAAGATCAGCGGCACCGACGCTCGGGGATACTCCCGACGGATTTCCAGCAGCAGCTCGCGCTGCTGGTCGGTCAGCTCCTTTGCGCGCCCCTTGTCCTTGCGCTCCTTGGGCTTGAGCGCCTCGAGTCCGCCCGATCGATAGCTCGACAGCCACCTCTCGAGGGTGGACACCGAGTAGCTCCGGGAGCGGACCGCCCCCGGCGGGCGAAACCTCCTCTGGCTCAGTTGCAGCAGCTCCTCTCGCAGCTCGCCTCGGCTGAGGACGAGCGCCGCGAGCCAGCCGATGATCTGGCTTCGGAAGAGCGCCACCGCCTCGCGATGGTCTTTGGGGCCAAGGGTCTCCATGAGCACCTCCTTGTCGTTGGCGCCGTCGTGGCGCCTCGGACAGGAGGCCCGAAGCCGGCCGGGCTGCGAAGGTATCCCCGATGGTGGGGCGCGACTCCTCTGGAAAAAACGGGGCTTTGCCATCATCGAGCCTGCATGGCCCCGGCGGCGGCGCGGGTCACCAGGCTTGCCTGGCAGGGCGATGACGGAGCCAGGGCGAGCAGCGTCTCGACGGCTCGTCTGGCGACCTGTCTCGAGGTCCACGACGAGGGGGAGGCTCGGGTGATCTCGAAGAGGGTCCCAGACCGGATCGCCTCGGCCCACCGACGCAGTGAGGCCCATCCGGCGGCGGCCGCGTAGCCGACGTGAGGCCACCATGGGCTGACCTCTTGTCTGACGGCCTGAGCGGGTTTGAGCTCGGCGGCCCAGAGGGCCAGGGCGATGGCGATGGCCCCGGCTCCGTACAGCCTCCGCCAGAGGACGGCTCTCGGGGCCACGGTCATCGCGCGAAGGCAGTGCCGACACAGGTAGCGCCTGAGCAACACCTCGATGAAGTCGGGCTTCTGCCCCGGGGCCCGTGGCCCCCAGAGCTGTCGAGGCCGCAGTCCGTGTCCGTGGAGCCCCAGCGGGCGCCCTGGAGGCCGGGATGGGGCTCCGCAGAAGGGGCATCGCGGCGGCCGAGCCGCCTCGACCGAGGGAGGACTTTCGATCCAGGTCTTGACGTCGATGTCAGAATGAAGGAGTCCTGAAGAGCTTCCGTAGGTCAACACGCGTGAAGCACGACGGGGAGAGTGGTGGTACGCGCTCCCCGTCACCTTTTTTGGCCGGCGACGTGCCGATGCTCCCCTCCTGGTCGGAGTCCTACCTCAAGGTCCCCAAGCGCTCCAGAATGAACCGGCTCTTTGATGTCGATGGTCCGCTCGGATCAGGCGTGGCCCTCAAAGAGCATGCGCGATTCGGCCTCGCTGAACCTCATCTGAGGTGCGCGATAACAAGGATATCCTCAGGTCCGGCTCGTGGCGCTGATGGCGCTGCGTTCCCACTTGATCAGGGCCGTGGCCTTCGGTCCCTGCTCTGGAAAGAAGACCGGCGAGCTCTCTCTGGCC
>JAABTR010000725.1 GCA_011389755.1 Deltaproteobacteria bacterium
GAGGCCAGCGCGTCCAGGTTTGGCGTGATGGCGCCCGGGTTGCCCATGGCGCCCACCACGTCCGCGCGGTGCTGATCTGTGTAGATGAGCACGACATTCGCAGGACGCCGGCCGCTGCGCGCCCCTTGAGTCGCGGGCTTTGTGCTTGGAGCAGCGCGGCTCCACCCGGACGAGGCCCCGCCGAGAACGATTCCGGCGCCGGCCGCCGCCGTAGTCTTTAAAAAATCCCTTCTATCGAACAACAGTCTCGCTCCGTGCGCTTCGTTTCGTCTCCCTAACTCAACAGTACAAGCCGAGAAGCGAAACGCCAACCCTCACGCCGATGATCGCGGCCCCCGAAACACGCAGCCGCGGTAATAGCGCAACTCATCGATGGACTCTTTGATGTCGTCCAAGGCGGCGTGGGTCTTCTTTTTCGCGAAGGGCCCGAGCTCGGGATACCACCTGCGCGCCAGCTCTTTTATCGAGCTGACGTCGATATTTCGATAGTGCAGGTAGGCATCGAGCCGCGGCATGTCCTTGGCGATGAAGCGCCGATCCTGCCAGATGGAGTTGCCGCAAAGCGGGCTTTGACGCTCTTCGACGTGTCTTTTGACGAACTCGAGGGTCGCCTCCTCGGCCGCCGGCTCGTCGAACTCGCTCGCTCTGACCCGCTCGACGAGGCCCGAGGCAAAGTGGTGCTCGGTGTTCCACTCGTCCATCGCTTCGAGCACCTCTTCGCTTTGATGCACGGCGATGACCGGCCCCACCTCGACGATTTCGAGCTCCAGATCGGTCACCACCGTCGCGATCTCGAGGATCCGACAGGTCTGAGGATCGAGCCCCGACATCTCCATATCGATCCAAACGAGCTTTTCACTCCCGGCGCGCGGGTTTTGTTTCATGGCTGCCGCCTTTTTGTTCAGGGATAGTAGGAACTTCTTCCGTAGGCGAGCTCTACCCAATTTGTCTCGAACATCAAGGTTTCTTTTTGGGCAAAGACGTCCACGGTCCGAAGCACGGCCTCCCGATCGAGGCGTCGGTGGGTGTGGAAGACGACCTTGGCCCCGCCGGGCTCCATGGCGAGAAGCGGCTTCCACGACCGGGGACGCCGCATCTCGAAGTCCCAAGACTCAGCCTGCCCCCTCGCCGCCCGGGTGGGGTCCTTGAAGAGAATCTCCTCGAACGTCCAGCTGGCCCCGTAGCGCAGGGCCCCGAGCTCGCGGGCTTCCCTGGCGAAGAAGCTGGCCGAGATGATGCTCTCGGGCGAGCCGTCCCCCTGCACCGCCTCCATAAAATCTTCGAAAGCTCCGTCCGGCCGAGGCACCTCGCGGCCCTGCAAGTTCACAAAGGCGCACTCGCCGGGAGCTTGGGGTCTCGCGCCAGCGGGCACGGCCCAGATGACGCCCCGCGCCCCTTGGTCACCCACGTGTCGATACCCCCGCAGCGCGAGGCCGTCGCGGATGGTGAGCTTTGGGAACGCGGCTAGAAGCTGCGCAGGATCCCACGGCATCGGGCTCCATCCAGGGGGCGAAGCCGACTCATCGGTTGAGAACATCGCCTGTATGGCATCGCGGTCGTAGATGCGCTTGAGATCAACCTGTTCGAAAACAAAAACGTTCTCGTTCTCTTTTTTCTTTTTTTCGACCATTATCTTTTTTTGGATCGCAAGACAGAGGCTGTCGAGAAAAAGCGGCGGAGATTGACACGCGACTCGGGTACCCGGCGACAATCCCTCGCCGGTCGATCTTCGCCCGGACAAAAGGAACATAAAAAAAACAATGGGACACGCAGCATCAAAGAGCGAGCTGGGCGCGCTACAGCGCCGCCTCGACAAAAATCCCATCGGCGCTCCGGCAGGCCGGCATCTGACCGCCATCCTCGAAGAGCTCTTCACCTCCGAGGAGTGCCGCTTGGCCGCGGCGATGCCGATGCGGTTCGCGTCCGCGGAGAAGATCGCGAAGATCGCCGGGCTGGAGGAGAAAAGAGCTCGCGAGGTTCTGGCGGGGATGACCCGAAAAGGGCTGGTCACCGACATCACCCGATCGTCGGGCCGCACGGTGTACCTGCTCAACCCCACGGTCATCGGCTTTTTCGAGTTCAGCATGATGCGCGTGCGCGACGACATCGATCAAAAAGCCCTCTCGCGCAAAATATGGCGGTACATCAAAGAAGACCCCGAAAACGCGTTCTTGAGAATGATCCAAGCGGGGCCGACCTACCTCGCGCGGCCCCTGGTCCACGAGGATGTCCTCGAGCCGGACGTCTCCACGGAGATCTTGGACTACGAACGCGCCGGCCAGATCATCGACGGCGCGTCGGACTTTGCCGAAGGCATCTGCCACTGCCGCCACGTCAAGCTCCACATGGGGGAGCGCTGCGACCTCCCTCTGGAGCATTGTCTGTCTTTGGGGATCTCCGCGCGCTACCTCACCTCGAACGGGCTCGCCAAGCCCATCGACAGATCCCGGGCCCTCGAGATCCTCGATGTCTCACGGGAGCTCGGGATGGTGCAGATGTGCGACAACGTCAAGGACAAACCGATGTTCATCTGCAACTGCTGCAAGTGCTGCTGCGAGATGCTGCTCGGTTTCCGCACCCTGCCCGACTACACGAAGGTCATCAGCTCGAACTACGTAGCGCGCATCGAGCCCCAAAAGTGCAACGGGTGCGGCATCTGCGTGGCAAAATGCCCCATCGACGCCATCGAACTGGACGTCAAAACGAGCAGCGACGGTAAAAAACAAAAGACCGCCCGCGTCGACTCCGAGCGCTGCATCGGATGCGGGGTCTGTCACCGCTTCTGTAAAAAAGGCGCCATCGCCCTCGAGCCGCTGCCCCAGAGGGTCTACACTCCCGAGAGCGCCTTCGAACGCGTCCTCGTCCAGGCCCTCGAGCACGGGACCTTGGGGCACCTGCTCTTCCAAGACCCGACCAGGCTGACCCACCGCACCTGGGCGCTGGTCCTCAACAGCGTGCTCAAGCTGCCGCCAGCGGCGCAACTCTTGGCCAAGGACCAGCTCAAATCCAAGTTCGTCAATCTCTTGATCGATAGGCTCGGCAGCAAGAGAAAAAAGGCCGCCGGCTCAAAACTCTGATCATTCACTTCGTTTTTTTTAAGTCACACCAGCGCGACAGTTTTTGTAAAATCACGTCACATCTGTCTGACACTCTTTGAACACAACCTTCATATCCTGCTGAAATCAAAAGAAGGCAAACAGGTGGCATGCCATGTGCTCAGACAGGGATCAGCCGCGGTCACTGCCACGGATGGCCGGCTCATGAAATGGATAGGAGAAAGCACATGCTCAAACAAATGATCGAGAAAACACGGCTTTGGCTCTTTGTCGTTCTTCTCCCAACGTCTTTGATATCCTGCGAAGACATCGGCTATTTCGGTGACGCTGACAATCCCCACGGGGTGTCCAGTCTCGATGACTTCGCACAGTGCGTGACCGTGAACGAAAACAGCACAGAAACTCTCGCGTGCCCAGATGGACAGACCATCGACAGCATCGACTTCGCGAGCTACGGAACACCGGGCGGAACCTGCGACGCGGGCTTCGATGAGAGCTCATGTCACGCACAGAGCTCGCTATCGCTCGTGGAGGAAGCCTGCCTCGACCAAACATCGTGCTCGGTCAAGGCGAGCAAC
>JAABTR010000726.1 GCA_011389755.1 Deltaproteobacteria bacterium
CAGCACCGGATCATGCTCACCGATCTGAGGACGGCCTCCTTTTTGGCCCTCGGCCTCGGTGTCCTCATCGTCGCCTCCTTCACCCGGCGCCTGAGAGCGCCGTTTCTCATCGGAGCCTCCCTCATCTGCGGCGTGGTCTGGACCTTCGCCGTCACCGAGCTGTCCATCGGGCAGGTCAACATCATCACCGGATTCCTCGTCGCGGTCATCATAGGGCTCGGGATCGACTTCGGCGTCCACCTGTTCGTGCGGTTCAACCAAGAAAGGCAAAAGGGCATCGGCGTCGAAGAGGCGGTGGTGGAGGCGGTTTGCGGGACGCTGCCTCCGGCCATGACCTCGGCCATGACCACCGCGGGGACTTTTTATTCGTTTTCGATCGCGGACTTCCGAGGTTTCTCCGAGTTCGGGATGATCGCCGGCACCGGTGTGCTTCTCACCCTCCTGAGCAGTTTCACCGTTTTGCCGCCGCTTCTTCTCCTGGCGACGCCCAAAAAGACGGCCGCGCCTGCTCCAAACCTCAACCCCAAAGGCTCTTTGCCGCCCGCGCTGTGCTGGTCCGTGGTCGCCGTCCTCCTCCTCGTCGCCGCCGCCGGAGCCGTCTCGGTTACGGACATCCCTTTCCGCAACAATTTCCGCGAGCTGCGGGGGCACTCCGAGGCCACCGAGTTTCTCGAGTACGTCGACAAAAACCTAGGTCTCGGGTTCAACCCCGCCGTCATCGTCGTGCCCACGGCGAAGGATGCGCAAAAGACCAAAGAGATCGCCTTGGAGCAGCAGCAAGAAGGCCTGGGCGACCGAGACTCCCGCATCGACCGCGTGTTGACGATATCCGACCTTTTGCCCAGCCATGTCGAGGCCCACAGGCCGAAAATAGCCCGGCTGCGCGAGCTGCTCGCTGACCCGAAACTCGATAAAGCCGAAGAAAAAGACGGCGACCGGGCCGAGCAGCTCAAAGAAGCTCGGCAGATGGTCAAAGCCGTGCCCTGGACTGTCTCAGAGCTTCCCGAGCAGCTGCGCAGGCGCTTTACGACCCTGTCGAAAGACAAATACCTCGTCTATGTGTGGCCCGATGAGCACAACAACTCCGACTACCAGGCGATGGCGTGGGAAGACGAGCTCGACGCGCTGTCGGCGAGGCTCGACAAAGCGAAGATCGACCACCGCGTCGGCGATGAGACGCTCATCCTCGCCTGGGTGACCCGGCTGGTCCTCCATGACGGCCCGCGGCTTCTGTTGCTGGCCGTGGGGGTGGTTATCCTGTTTTTGCTCGTCGATTTCCGCTCCGCCAAAAAGACCGCCCTTGTGTTCCTCCCCCTGGCGGTCGGCATGCTGGGCTTTGTCGCGGTGATGCGCCTCTTGGGGATCGAGCTCAACATGTTCAACCTCATCGTCCTGCCGAGCGTCATCGGCATCGGCATCGACAACGCTGTCCATATCTACCACCGTTACACCACCGAAGGGCCGGGATCTACGAGGCTCGTCGTCCAAAAGACCGGCATGGCCGCCCTCATCGCCTCGCTCACCACGGCAGTGGGGTTCGGCTCCAGTTTGATATCCCACCACAGCGGCCTGCAGCAGCTCGGCGGCACGGCCCTCATCGGGATCGCCATGACTTTCATCGCGGCCGTGATCTTTTTCCCCTGCGCCTTGTCCCTCATCGAGAGATATAAAAAATAGCCACAGCTCCGCCCTACGAAACAGGGCGCTCCGGCGTGGGTCGGATCTGGTTGCGGCCACCCTGCTTGGCTTCGTAGAGGCGGACATCGGCCCTCTTGACGAAATCGTCGATGCTCGTCATCTTTTCATCGGCCTCCACCACCCCGGCCGAGACCGTCACCGACAAGGCGACCCCCTCGAAGGCGAAGCGCGCTTGCTCGACCAGCTTGCGCAGCTTCTCAGCCTCCCGCACCGCCTCGCTCCCGCTCATCTCGGGCATGAGCAAGGCAAACTCCTCACCGCCATAGCGGCAAAACGTGTCCTCGCGGCGGATGCTCGCCAGGATCAGGGAGGAGAATTGGGACAACACCCGATCTCCGGCCAGGTGGCCGTGGGTGTCGTTGAGCTCTTTAAAGTGGTCTAAATCGAAAAACACGAGGCTCAAAGGACGCGCGTAACGAAAGAAACGAAACAGCTCTCGCTCCGCCTCCTCCTCGAAGTAACGTTTGTTGAAGGCGCCGGTCAGCCCGTCGGTGGTCTTGAGCCGGTAAATCTCTTCGTGATAGGCGTGCTCGATGTTGTCGCTGGACAAGAAGCTGAAGATTGTCCGCCCCACCTTGACCCGATCTCCGTCCTTGAGAGGGTGCACCGAGACCGCCGCGTTGTTGACGTAGGTGCCGTTGGTGGAGTCGAGATCGGCGATGACGACCCCATCCGAGTTCGAGACGATACGGCAATGAACTCTCGACAGACAATCGTCGGCGAGCTGGATGTCGCAGTCGGGGGCACGGCCTATGAGAAAAGTCCCCGCCTTGATGACGGACTTGCGACCGAGGGGCTCCCCGTAGATGAGCACCAGGTAACACTCGTCGGTCTTTTCGAGTCCGATTTTGGCCGGATCGTTCGTGGTAACGAGCGTCACCTCGGGGTTATCTGTCTTGGTCGGCATGTCGCTTGTGTCTCACCGTGCCGGGCACCTCCCAGATCCACACCGCAAAATTTTATCACATGTCTACGCGGCTTGACATCGAATCACCGAAAAAATCGTTGAACCTGAGCAGGTTACGTGAAAAATAGGACACAGCACACGGCGGCCGGTTGCATTTTGGCGCAAGGCATGACATGTCCCCTGCCAACTTGTACGATGGGTCCAAGCCAGGAGAGTCGCGCATGGCGCTGCTAGACGGAAAAAAGCTCAGCAAAAAAGTCAGACAACAGCTCAAGGACCAGGTCGAAGTGTTCGAGACAAAGGTCGGGCGGGCCCCCGCGCTGGCCGTGGTGCTCGTGGGCAACGATCCGGCGAGCGAGATCTACGTGGGCGGCAAAATAAAAGCCTGCAAAAAGACCGGCATCACCTCCCACGAACATCGCCTCGACCCGCAAACAACCCAAGAAGAGCTCTTGGCGGTGGTCAAACAGCTGGCCGATGACGACGCAGTGGACGGCATCCTCGTGCAGCTGCCCCTACCCGATCACCTCGACGAAGACGCCATCATCCAGGCCATCCCGCCGAACAAGGACGTGGACGGCTTTCACCCGGTGAACCTCGGCAAGCTGGTCTCCGGGCTCCCGGGCTTGGTGGCCTGCACGCCCCTGGGGTGCATGAAGCTGCTCGAAGAAGCAAACGTGGACATCGCCGGCAAGAACGCCGTCGTCGTGGGCCGCTCGACCATCGTCGGCAAGCCCGTCAGCCTGTTGCTGCTCCAAAAAAACGCCACGGTGACCATCTGTCACTCGCGCACGGAGCACCTGGCGCACCTGGTGGCCGAGGCCGACATCGTCGTGGCCGCGGTGGGCAAGCCCGAGGTAGTCAAGGGCGATTGGATCAAAAAGGGAGCCGTGGTCATCGACGTGGGCATCAACCGAATAGAAGACGGCTCCATCGTGGGCGACGTCGAGTTC
>JAABTR010000727.1 GCA_011389755.1 Deltaproteobacteria bacterium
TCCAAGTAACTTTCTCTCCCCTTCGCCTTTACCGCTGTACCCAGGCGACTACATTGAGGGCGTGCGGATAAATAAACCGCACCAAACCAAAAAGAAATTGGCGCCACGCCTTGGGCACCGACCGCAAACACGCGATGCGGCGATGAAGGCCCAGCAGCGTTTTTTTCAAGGAGGACTATCATGGGGAAAATCATAGGGATCGACCTGGGCACGACCAACAGCGTCGTCAGCGTCATGGAAGGCAAAGATCCGGTCATCATCACAAATGAAGAAGGCGCTCGGACGACGCCCTCCGTGGTCGCATGGGACGATAGCTCCCAGGTCATCGTCGGACAGGTGGCGCGCAGGCAGGCGGTCACCAACCCGAACAAGACCGTCTTCTCGGTAAAACGTCTCATGGGCCGCAAGTACGCCGAGGTCGAAAGCGAGCTCGAGCGACTCCCTTACAAGGTCGTGCGCGCGGGCAACAACGACGCCCACGTCGAGGTCGAGGGCAAGAGGCTCGCGCCTCCGGAGATATCCGCGAAGATCTTGATGAAGCTCAAAAAAGCGGCCGAAGACTACCTGGGCGAGCCGGTCAAAGAAGCCGTCATCACAGTCCCGGCCTACTTCAACGACTCCCAGCGCCAGGCGACCAAGGACGCCGGCAAGATCGCAGGGCTCGACGTCAGGCGCATCGTCAACGAGCCCACCGCGGCGGCGCTGGCCTACGGGCTCGACAAAACCAACGAGCAGCTCATCGCGGTCTACGACTTCGGCGGCGGGACGTTCGACATCTCCATCTTGGAGGTCGGCGACGCCGTGGTCCAGGTGGTCTCGACGAACGGCGACACCCACCTGGGCGGTGACAACATCGACCAAAGGCTAATCGACTACCTGGCTGAGGAGTTCAGACAAGGCACCGGCATCGACATCTCAAAGGACCCCATGGTCCTGCAGCGGCTCAAAGACGCGGCTGAGAGGGCCAAGATAGATTTGAGCTCGGTGATGGAGACCCACATCAACCTGCCGTTCTTGACGGCGGACGCCTCAGGTCCCAAGCACATGGACCTGCGCCTCTCGAGAGCCAAGCTGGAGTCGCTCATCGCAGACCTCGTGGAGCGGACCCTCGAGCCGGTCCGGGGGGCGCTCGAAGACGCTGGAAAACAGCCGAGCGACATCGACCAGGTCGTCCTGGTGGGCGGCTCGACCCGGATCCCGCTGGTCCAGCAAAAAGTGGAGAGCTTCTTCGGGAAAGCGCCGAGCAAGGGCGTCAACCCCGACGAGGTGGTGGCCCTGGGCGCGGCGGTCCAGGCGGGGGTGCTGTCCGGAGACGTCAAAGACATCTTGCTGCTGGACGTCACGCCCCTATCGCTGGGTGTCGAGACGCTCGGCGGGGTCATGACGACGATGATCCCGCGCAACTCCACGATCCCGACGAAGAAATCGGAGGTCTACTCGACCGCCGCCGACGATCAGACCACTGTGGAGATCCACGTCCTCCAGGGCGAGCGCCCCATGGCCGGAGACAACCGAACCTTGGGCAAATTCCACCTGGAAGGGATCCCGGCGGCGCCTCGAGGGGTGCCCAAGATCGAGGTCACCTTCGACATCGACGCCAACGGCATCGTCAACGTGTCGGCCAAGGATGTGGCCACCCAAAAGGAGCAGACGATCACCATCACGGCGTCCTCGGGCCTGAGCGAGTCGGAGATCGAGAAGATGGTCCGCCAAGCCGAGCAGAACAAATCGCAAGACGAAGAAAGGCGCACGATCATAGAGCTGCGCAACAAGGCGGAGCAGGTCGTCTACACCACGCACAAGTCCCTGTCGGAGAACCGGGACAAGATCCCGGCAGACCACGCGCTCCAGATAGATCATGCCCTCGCCGACACCAAGGCGGCCATCGCGTCCGAAGACGCCGCGCGAATCGAGAGGGAGCTCGCCAAGCTGACCCAGGCCTCCCACAAGCTCGCGGAAGTGATGTACCAGTCCGGGCCCCAAGCTGCGCGAGGAGAAGCTCCGAGCGCCCATGGGCCGCAGCCGGGACAGAGCGGCGATGGCGACGTCATCGACGCCGAGTACGAAGAGAGCGCCTGATGATCAATAATGTGGACGGCCTGTATCGGCCGTTTTGCCCATCCGGGCGGCGTTCGACTCAGACAAGAGCTTGGCGAACAGCTGCCAAAAGACGCGATGAAACGTCATCATATCCTTGAGCCGGCGTTTTCCCAGGTCGGAGGTCGCCTCGAACTCGAGGAGGTCTTTCTTTTCCATCGACACCTCCGAGCTCTGCGGCTCGAACTGAACGCCCAAGACCCCCGAATAGGTGCGGTGCCCTATCGCTTCGATGACGAGGCCGTCCACCGAGGTCGCCAGTGGATAAAGGTCGACCCCGAGCGCGTCCAAGGACTGGTGGTGACGGCTGAGCACGGAGATCTCGGTGATACGCGAGAACCTCGGTTCACGAAGACTCCACGCGTCATCGACGACGATGGGATGATAGACCCAAGGGGGCGTCTTCTCACCGGGAAAGCGGAAGTGCCGGTAGCTCTCATGGCGATGAATCGGTGCGATTTCCAGCATCTCATCGGCCGTAGAGACGCCGTAGATTTCGGTCGGGATATCTTGGACAAGGGTCCCTCCCAGCGCCACGTTGAGCTCCTGGTGACCGAGGCCGATTCCCAAAACGACGAACTCGGGACGCTCCTCGATGTAGGGCGTCCCCACCTCTTTGTACCCCCCGGTGCCAAACAAAGCAGCCAGGAGCGAGAGCTCGAACCGCGTCCTTTGAACCTGCCCGATGCGGGCGAGCAGCGAGGTCGTCTCGCCGTAGTCGCGAGGCGGCAGGTCCGGCCCCGGTGAGAGGACCAGCCCGTCGGCCTCGTCAAGGAGCTCCCTGTAACCCAAGTAGCACTTCGGTGAATAAACGAAGGGATCTTCGCGCAAGGGGCAGTCGAACCGCCTGAGCGATATCCAGTCCACCTTCCGCGCGGCGAGATAATCTCGCGTCTCGATTGAAGCGAGTGTCTGGTCGGCGTGATAGATCCCCACGATCCGCAGACGAGCCACGCGCAGCATGCCCGAAGAAGATGCCAGCTCGACCCAGTTGCGCACCACTTCCTGGGTGGGATTCGTCAAAAGCAACGTCACTCCAGAGGGATCCAATCTGTGTGGAACGGACACAGCCGCCCCGCCAGCCCAGGGTGAACGCCTCGAAGCTTGCGTCTCATCTCGTGACCGCGGTTCCTTGCAGCCTGAGCCCGAAACCAAAACAAAGAAAAAAAGCGCGCCGAAAAGCGCAATTCCCCGCCTCGCGGGTGCAGTTTTGAAGCGCCTCGCCCTATCAGACATCACCTGACGCGCGCCGTTTTCCGGGATCGAACTCATGACGTTGACCATCTCTTTCTCGCGAGGCCCTTACAACTTGAATTTGTACACCCATTCGCACCGTCCGCGCTTGATTTTTTGAAGCGGGAATGCAAACGAAGCGTGGACTCGGTGTCGGAGATCTAAGGTGGCGATGGCGATAAAGGGGAGCTAGAAAGGCTCGACAAAAGCGGCGCCGTGACCGCTGCTGGACAACGCGCGTCTTATGCCGCCCCCCAAGACGGCTCTCGAGGCGCCTTGACAATCCAAGGGCCCG
>JAABTR010000134.1 GCA_011389755.1 Deltaproteobacteria bacterium
CCGTGGTTTGGTCTGGCCCTCGACTACCCGCTGGACTTCGGCCTCGACAAATACCGCCTCGACGAGACCCGGGCCGAGCTGGCCGCCTTGAACGCCGACCAAAAAAGAGCGATGGACGCCGTGCTGCTGGAAGTCGAGAAGGCCTACCATCACGTCACGGCGACCAGGCAGGCGCTCGAAGGCCTCGAGCGGTCCAAAAAACTCGTCAAAGGCTGGATAGCCGCGGTGACGCAGAGTCACGCGACCGGCCTGTCCTCGGCCAAGGATGTCAAGGACGCCCTCGAAAAGTACTTTGGAATCATGGCCAACTTGCACAAGTTGGTTCATGACTTCAACGTGGGCGTGGCGGAGCTCGAACGGGTGACAGCGGCCTTTCATCAAAGCCACGTCGAAACTTCGAAAGATCCGGCCTGAATATCCGGGCGCTCAGGGCCGTCGAATTAGCCAGAACGCGAAAGACATCAATAAAATAGGAGTCGAAATGAAAATGGTTCGCCTCATGACACTGGTTGTCGCTTTGTTTGTCC
>JAABTR010000135.1 GCA_011389755.1 Deltaproteobacteria bacterium
CCCGCTGAGCAGCTTGGCCGCGCCGGCTCCCCAGTCGCCAACCAAGTTTCTCAAAGCGAAGAACGTCGCGCTCGAAAAGCTCGTAAAGAAGCCCGACGCGAACAAACAAAAGATCGTCAAGACCGTCGGCGAAATGCTCGACTTTGACCGCCTTGCCAAAGACTCGCTGGGCAAACACTGGGGAGGCAAGACCGGCGAGCAGCGCAAAGAGTTCACCGAGACGCTCAGGTCGCTCATCGAAAAAAACCTCGTCGACCGCATCAAAAAAACAAAGAACCACAAGATCTCGTACAAATCGGAGAAGGTGAGCGGTGAAGAGGCGCTAGTCACCACCTACGTCGTCGACACCTCCGATCCCCGCGCCGACAAGACCGAGGTCGAGTACAAGCTGCGCAAGCAAGGCCGCACGTGGATCGCCGTCGATATGGTGACCGACGGCATCAGCCTGGTGGAGAATTACCGGTCGCAGTTCAACAAAATCATCTCCAAAGACGGCTGGGAGGCGCTCATGAAAAAGATGAAGGACAAGCTCGCCGAGACCTCCTCCGATTGACCATCTTCTCTGTCTTCTTGACCTCGGAACCATCGGGTCAGATAATCTTTTCATGAGCGAAAACAACAGCGATTTCAATTTGGATGACCGCATCTTGTGCCCGGACGACACCTGCATCGGGCTCGTCGGCCCCGACGGGCGATGCAAAGTCTGCAAAACGCCTTACTCAGGCGAGCTGCCCGGTTCTTTGGCGAGCGATTCGCCAGACCTTCCATTACCCGAAGAAGAAGCACCTTTGCCGGAGGCGACAAAACCGCCCGGCGAAGACGACAGCGAGCTCGTCGACGATGAAGACCGGCGGCCGTGCCTCGACGAGACCTGCATCGGCGTCATCGGCCCCGATGGGCTGTGCGGCACCTGCGGCCTGGCAGCCAAAGGCTCCTAAGCGAGCCCTAAACCTGAGCGAGGTCGGAGAGCCGCCGCCGGGCGATGTCGGCCCATGGCCCGGTCGGCTCGATCTGGAGATACTCGTGCAGGTGATCCTTGGCGCGGTTGAAGGCCCCCAGGCGGAACAGCGTCATGGCCAGGTTGAAGTGCGCGTCGGCAAAGTTCGCGTCGAGAGCCAGCGCCCTGGCGAAAGCGCCCTGGGCCCTTTCGAGCTCACCGTCCTCGAAGTACAAAAATCCGAGATTGTAGTGCGCTTCGGGCTGGTCTGGATCCACCTCGATGGCTTTTTCGTAGAGGGCGCGGGCGTCGGCGGCCGAGCCCATGCGATAGAGCAGATTTCCCAAATTCGTGTACGCATTGGCCAAGGTCGGATCGAGATGAATTGCCCGATAGTAGGCCTCTTCCGCCTGGGCCATGGTGGACTCGTCTTCATCGAGGCGACACCCTTCGAGGTACCAGTCATAGGCGGTCCTGTCTTGGGACGCCCCCCGGTGCTTGGGAAGCTCGGCGACGAGCTCACCCTCGAGAGCGCTGGTGCTGAAATCGAGCAGCAGCTGGCCCGAGTCAGCCTCGAACTCGTGGTCCTCATCCGTCACGACCACGGTCCTCGAGTCCGAGACGATTCTCAGGTGATTGAGGGGCTGCGTCGCAAGCGGCAGCTTTTCGCGGATCGTATCCAAGATTCGGCGGGCGCGCTGCAGGCTCACTCCGTGGTCGAGCAGGGTCTTGGCTGAGCGCACGCCGATGAGGTCGTGGAACGTGTAGCACTTCCTCCGCCCATCGTCGCTCGAAGGAGATATGAAGCCGGATTTGTCCCAGTATCTCAAACGGCCTTCACTGATGCCGAACAATCGGCTGACCTCTCGACAACTATATGTCCCAGTGCTCATGTTTCTTCCCGGAGTTTGTTGCTCATCGTCCTCGATCGAGTCTGAGAAGTCGTCGCCCAGCGCAGCGTACCGCTTCGAACGCGCCCCGCGTGCATCGTCGACCTGCGACACACGTCCCATGACTCCCGGATCGGGGCTGCCGAACTTCACGTAATAGATTGTTGTCGGAGGGTCCTTCATTCATCCACCCCTTCGACGCGATCTCGGCCCGCCGCGGGCGCTGCGACTCCACAGTCCACAACTATATCTATCAAAATCGTCTTGTCATCGATTCGGAAGTCGGTTTGCGCTTCCATCGTCGTTAAAAGGTGGGGGACCGCACGCCGCTCGGCCTCGGCGCGAGCCATCCGCAGAATCTTGGAGCGAAAAAGCACGCATCGCCTGAGCTTCTCGCACAGAAGCTGCATGGACTGTTTGTCGGTGGATATGGCGAACCGGGGGCTGCGCAAATCGATACTGAGCAGCGAGCTGCCCGAATAGCTCCCCGTCCCCCCTTCGGCGTCCACCAGCCCCTCACTGATGTGCTGGGCCGCTCGCACCAGCGCCTCCACCGACGCCGAAGTCAGACTGCTGCCCCGGATCTCCTGCATCAGAGGGACCCCTGCCGGCTTCACGATGGGTCTGAGCTTTTCCATGTATGCCAATGTAGACGACTGTGTGCCGGTTGGCAAAATTATCGACCCGAATCCGTCTCTTGGGGCCGGCCCTCGGGCAGCAAAGGACGCTCGTCAAAGCGCCCGGGAGGGCCCGGAGGGCCCGGTATCGAGATCCCCTGTCCGAGCTCTTCGAGCCTCAGCTCAGCGTAGGCGATCTTATCCCGCGGCTGGTTGTAGACGTGACCGCGAAGCCAGCTGCGCCAGCACGCGACCTTGTCGTCGACGCCGACCGCCGGATCGTAGTCTGCTGCGAAACACGAGGCAAAAGCGTTGTCGCTGTGGTACGTGCGCCGCAAGCTCGGTCCGCACCCGGTCTGCAAGCCGGCGATCCCCAAAAACCCCGCGATGATGAACTGACGTGCTCGTGTCATGGCTTCGCCCTTCGCTTCGAAGTCGGTTGCTATCGATTACGTTTACATTTTATACAGTCTTTGTAAGTTAACGTGATTAACTCGAGTCTTTTTTCAAAAGCTTCGGCTCGAGCGTTTGGGAGACGTTATGCAGGCTCAATACGAACCGAGACAAATCGAAAAGCGCTGGCAAGAGATCTGGAAAGAGCAAAAAGCCTTTCGCGCCCGCGCCGAGGACGACGGCGACAAGTTCTACATGCTCGAGATGTTCCCCTACCCCTCTGGGCGCATCCACATGGGGCACGTGCGCAACTACAGCATCGGCGACGTCATCGCCCGCTACTACTGGAAGCGCGGCCGCAAGGTGCTCCACCCAATGGGCTGGGACGCCTTCGGTCTGCCCGCGGAGAACGCCGCCATCGAACGAAAGATACACCCGGCCAAGTGGACCTACGCCAACATCAAGGAGATGCGAGCCCAGCTCCAGTCCTTGGGTCTGGGCTACGACTGGGACCGGGAGATCGCGACCTGCCACCCCGACTACTACAAATGGGAGCAGATGGTCTTCACCCGAGCCATGGGAAGAGGGCTCGTCTACCGAAAAAAGGCCCTGGTCAACTGGTCGGAAAAGATGCAGACCGTGCTGGCCAACGAGCAGGTCATCGATGGGAAAGACTACCGCTACGGCTTGCCCGTGGTGCAAAAAGAGCTGACCCAGTGGTTTTTCAAGATCACCGACTACGCCGATGAGCTTCTCGAGGGCATCGAGCAGCTTCGCGGCGCGTGGCCCGACAGGGTCCTGGCTGAGCAGACCGCGCGCATCGGCAAGAGCCACGGCGCCCAGGTTTTGTTTGAGCTCGAAGAGCCGGTCGGGGACGAAACGCACCTGCCCGTCTTCACGACGCGCCCCGACACCCTCTGGGGGGTGACCTTCATGAGCCTCGCTCCGGAGCACCCCCTGGCCCTCGAGCTCGCCAAGGGCACCGAAAACGAGCAGCAGGCCCGCGATTTCATCAATAAAATCCAGGCCGAAGACAAATTCAAGCGCGGCTCCGATGACTACGAAAAAGAGGGCGTTTTCACCGGCAGGCACTGCATCAACCCGGTGACCGGCGCCAAGATCCCCGTCTTCATCGCCAACTTCGTCTTGATGGATTACGGCACGGGCGCGGTGATGGCCGTTCCGGCCCACGACCAGCGGGATTTCGAGTTCGCGCAGAGATAC
>JAABTR010000136.1 GCA_011389755.1 Deltaproteobacteria bacterium
TGATGGATTACGGCACGGGCGCGGTGATGGCCGTTCCGGCCCACGACCAGCGGGATTTCGAGTTCGCGCAGAGATACGATCTTCCCCTGCGCGTGGTCATCAATCCACCGGGCGGCGCCTCCTTGCGGCCCTCGGAGATGAGCGCCGCCTACGTCGACGACGGCATCTTGTCCGGCTCGGGTCCGTTCGACGGGATGCCCAACAAAGAGGCCATCGAAAAAATCGCCGATTACCTCGAAGAAAACAGCTGGGGCGGCAAGACCATAAACTACCGCATTCGAGACTGGTGCGTCTCGAGACAGCGCTACTGGGGATGCCCGATCCCGGTGGTCTATTGCGACGGGTGCGGCGCCGTCGCGGTCCCCGACGACCAGCTCCCGGTCCGCCTCCCCGAGGACGTGACCTTCGAGGCCGAGGGCGGCTCTCCCCTGGCTCGCAATGAGGACTTCGTAAACACGCGGTGCCCCTCTTGCGGCGGCCCCGCCAAACGGGAGACAGACACCTTCGACACCTTCGTGGAGTCGTCCTGGTACCATCTGCGCTACACGACCCCCCGCAACGACGACCTCATGGTGGACGCCGACGAAGCGGTCACGTGGCTCCCCGTCGATCAGTACATCGGCGGTATCGAGCACGCGGTGGGCCACCTGGTCTACGCGCGCTTTTATCACAGGCTGCTGCGGGATCTGGGCTTCGTCCCCAAGGAGGTCCCGGCCGAGCCGTTTTCGCGGCTGCTCACCCAGGGGATGGTCTGCATGGAGACTCTGTTCACCCTGGATGATAAAAACCAGCCCGAGTGGCACTACCCAGAGGACACAAAGGACGGCGCCAGCACGGTAAACGGAAAGCCGATACAGGTCGGCCGCGTCGAGAAGATGTCGAAATCGAAGCGCAACGTCGTCGACACCTCCGAGATTATCGAGAGCTACGGCGTGGACGCGGCGCGGATGTTCACCCTGTTTGCCGCTCCTCCGGAGAACGACCTGGTCTGGAGCACCGAAGGGGTCGAGGGCGTCCACCGCTTCTTGGGCAAGCTGTGGCGTATCGTCTCGAAACGACGGGGCGACATCGTGGGCTCGGCGCCCTACGCGGGCAGCGGCGAGGACCTCAGCAAGGACGCGGCCGCCTTGCGCAAGGCGGCCCACAAGACCATAAAGGCGGTCACCGAAGACATCGAGAGGCGTTTTCATTTCAACACCGCGATCGCCAAGTGCATGGAGCTGACCAACGCCTTGAGCAAGCTCTTTGCAGAGAGTGACGCCGACAAATCGGTCCAACGCGACACCGTCTATGCCCTCATCGGCATGCTGTCGCCCTTCGCGCCCCACTTCTGCGAGGAGATCTGGGAAGGCCTCGGCGCCGAGGGGCTGGCGTCCCGGGCTCCTTGGCCCACCTGGGACGAGGCGGCCGCTGCGGATGACGTGGTGACCATCGCGATCCAGGTCATGGGCAAGCTGCGCGCAACCCTCGAGATGCCCAAAGGCGCGGACAAGAGCGAGATGGAGCAGGCCGCCTTGGCGCACGAGAACGTCAGACGCCACATCGAAGGCAAGACCGTGCGCAAAGTGATCGTCGTCCCGGGCAAGCTCGTCAATATCGTCGCAAATTGAGGTCGTCATGTCAGGAGTCAGCATAAAAAGCCGCGATCAGATCGAACAGCTGCGCAGAGCCTGCCGGCTCGCCGCTCAAACCCTGCAGCAAGCCGGCGCCCTGGTCAGGCCGGGGATCACGACGGAGGAGATCAACACCTTCGTCCACGAATACACCATCGAGCACGGCGCTGTCCCGGCCCCACTTGGTTACCGCGGCTTCCCCAAGAGCGTGTGCACCTCTGTCAACGAGGTGGTTTGCCACGGCATCCCCGGCCCTCGGGCCCTCGAAGAGGGTGACATCATCAACATCGACGTCACCAGTATCCTGGATGGATGGCACGGTGACGTCTCGGCCACCTTCTTTGTCGGAGACCCCAGCCCCGAAACCCGCAGGCTCGTGGAGATCACCAAAAAATGCCTGGACCTGGGCATCGCCGAGGTCAAACAGGGAGCTCGCCTCGGCGATGTCGGCGCGGCCATCCAGGAATACGCCGAGAGCCACGGCTGCTCAGTGGTGCGGGACTTTGTCGGCCACGGCATCGGGCGAAAGTTCCACGAACCGCCCCAGGTCGCTCACTTCGGAAATCGCGACCGCGGCCTCAGGCTCAAGAAGGGGATGACGTTCACCATCGAACCGATGATCAATCTCGGGGACTGGCGGCTCCACACCCTCGAGGACGGCTGGACCGCGGTGACGAACGACGCGATGCTGTCGGCCCAGTTCGAGCACACGGTGGCGGTGACCGACAGTGGGGTCGAGGTCCTGACCCGCTTCGATGCCCCTTTGCCCAACAGCCTGTGATCCTCTTATCGACGCCTAGGAGGCGAGAATGACCTTGATGGAATTCACAATGATCCCCCTCGACAAAGGGAGCAGCTTCTCGAAATACGTCGCACAGACCCTCGACATCGTCGACAGAAGCGGCCTGGCGTATCGGCTGACCCCCATGGGGACCATCGTCGAAGGTGAGTGGAGCGAGCTGCTCACGCTGCTCGACAGATGCTTTGCCAACTTCGAGGGCCAGTCCGACCGGATCAGCCTCAGCGTGAAATTCGATTATCGGAGGGACACGGCGGGGAGGCTCGAGAGCAAAGTGCGCAGCGTCGAACAAGAGCTCGGACGTTCCCTCGAGAGAGCGTGAGGTAGACCGGTTTGAACACGATTCTACGCATCTCTGACGCCGCCACTTTGGCCATGCACGCAACGATTGTGCTGTCATTATTTCCGGACAGACCGTTGAAAGTTTCGGATGTCGCGGGGCGCCTGGAGGTCTCCGAAGCCCACCTGGGCAAGGTCTTCCAGCGCCTGGCGAAGGCCGATCTGGTCAAATCGCGCCGAGGCCCCCGCGGAGGTTTTTTTCTGACGCGCCCCGCCGAAGACGTTACACTTCTCGAGGTCTACGAAGCCGTTGACGGGCCTTTGAGTGAATCATGCTGCCTGCTCGATCCCAAAAAATGCCGGCTGCCCGGCTGCCTGCTCGCGCACCTCATCGGCCGACTCCACGCAGATGTTCGCAGCTATTTGAGCGCGAAGACCCTCGCAGATGCCTGCGGCGACGACTCCATCTCCGAATCTCCCGCGTGACCTCGTCTTTTTCTCTCGGCCTTGGCGCCTCGCTCTTCGCTCTCGGGGCGCTCTCCTGCGTCTCCCAGCGCCAAGCGACCCCACAAGAACCCTCACTCGGACCGCGCGCGGCTTCGCAGGGACCGTCGACACAAGATCTCTTGGGGGTCGATGAACAGCCGTCCGTCTCACAAAGGATGGCTCAGCTTCAGAATTACTTGGGCGCGAAGGGATACGAACCCGTCGATCTCGTGCTCCTGGGGCGCATCTCACCTGGAGAGGTTTTGACCATTAACCGCCAGCTCCCCGGGGAGCTTCGCCTCCTCGCGATCGCCCTGAGCGCCGAAGACGCGGTGCCCCTCGACATGGAAATACTGGACGACGAAAAGCGTTTGTTAACCAGCGACCGGACCCCCGAGCACCGCAGCGTCGTCACCTTCGTCGCAAAGTCGCAAAAGCGGTATGGGATTCGAATTCTCGCAGGCGCCGCAGCAAAGCGCGCCGATTTTGCCCTCGGCTTGTTCGGAGCCCCCCTCGCCGCCCCTCCCGCCTCGCTCAACGAGATCTTCGAACGCGATCCCGTGCCCCGCCTCGACCTGGGCGCACTCGCGGGCCGGCTCGCCGGCTTGGGCTTTCGCGCCGAACACGAGCAGCGCGGACGCTTCGAGAACCGGGGCGGACGCTTTGTGTCGCGACAAAAGCTCGATGCGCTGCGGTGCTACATGTTCGTCGCCGCCGGTTCCCGGGCCGTGGGATCTTTGAGCATGCGCGTCAAACAAGGAGAGCGCCTCCTCGTCGGCGACTGGCTCGATCGTCCGGACGCCGTGTGTCATTATTGCCCTAAGCGCCCCATGACCGTGCACGTGGTCATCGATGTGACAGCGGGGTCCGGTGTTGTGTCCTACCGGATCTTTTCCGCGCCTCACCGCATGCTCAGCGATCTGTTCGGCCCGGCGACACAGGGCGAGCTTCCCGCTCAGGACATCGATTGCACGTTCGACCCCCCGGCCGACAGGTTGAAAAATGATCGCGCGGAGAAATTAGCGGCCGCCAGCTTCGTTTTCGCCCGCTCGGGGCTGGTTCTCTTTCAACCGAACCTGCCCTGGGCTCCCATCGACATGGACCGGGACACCGCCTCGAGCGAGGCTT
>JAABTR010000137.1 GCA_011389755.1 Deltaproteobacteria bacterium
CTCGGGGCTGGTTCTCTTTCAACCGAACCTGCCCTGGGCTCCCATCGACATGGACCGGGACACCGCCTCGAGCGAGGCCTTCACGATCCCCGCCGGCGCCTGTCGCGGGTACGCCTTGACGCCCGCGTCACCGGGCATGAGACTGTCACTGGTGTCAACTGAGGGCACGCAGATTGCTTCCTCTTCCTCTCCGCTCTACGATAATCTTTTACTGGTGCACTGTGCCTCAAAACAAAGCACGGTCCGGCTCCAATGCAGCCCGGCCGTGCCTTGTCGCGAAGGCGCGCTCACCGGCTTCGCGACAAACACCGAGCGAGCACCGTGACACACAGGCCGGATTGACGATAGAAGAGACATTATGGAAGCGATCACCCTCGACAAACAGGCCACAATCATCTCCTTGAGCGAACGCGCGGCCGTCCTGTGCGGCATCCCTGAAGACAACCTCTTGGGGACCCCACTGACCGACCACGTCATCTCTGAGCACACCACTCGGCTCAGCGCAGAGCTCGAAGCGATAGGCGACGGCCTCGAAAAGCACGGGCGCGTGCGCTGCACCATGGTCGGAGCCGACGGAATCGGGCGGACCATGGACTGCTATCTGACCCGAAATGACAACGACTCCATCCGGGTGTCGTTCGGTCCCTACGATCGCTCCTCGAGCCCGGTCGCGCGCCGGGACACGCGTCGCCTGGACCCATCGCGTCTGCTGCCCGTCACCAGGCGGCTCACCGGTCTGGCGAGGCGCGCCACGTCGCGTGAAGAGCTGCTCCGCGGAGGCCTCGAGATCCTCGCCGAGGTCACGAGCTCAGAATCGGGAGCGGCGCTGGAGTGGGAGTTTCAAAAGACCGAAAATCCGCCTCTGGCTTACGGTCCTTTCAACGATCTCTTGCTGCGAGGGGTCTTCCGCCCCGCCATCATGTCGCGTCTCACTAGAGGCGACGTGATCCTCAAGGATGCTCTTCTCAGCGGAGAGGGTGGGGATCTCTCCTTGATTATCCTGCCGCTCATGTCGAGCGCCGCCCCGGTCGCCATTATCGTGCTGGCGACCGGCCACACCAACGTACTAGCTCCCGAAGAACAACAGAGCCTCGTGATACTGGGAGAGATCCTCGGGTTGGGCCTCAAGGCGCTCGCGGCGAGCACGCAGGTCGAGACCGGAAAAACTCCCCGCAAGGGCGACACAGAGGCCACCATCGCCCTGGGGCGGCTCTCGGCGGGCCTGACCCACGAGATCAACAACGCCGTGACGGTGCTGCAAAACTATCTCACCCAGTTCCATCCCATGGTGCACGAGATGTCCCACGCCTCCATCGGCGACTCGGCTGCCAAAGATTCCATGACGGCCATCGACGCGGTGCGAGACCTGACCGAGGCGCTGCGCGCCTTCGCCCCGGAAGAGACGGCGCTCCTCGAAGAGACAGATGTCCACAGAGTCCTCGACATGGTGGTGCGATCGGTCCGATTTTACTCCAAGCGGGGCATCAGCATCTCCCTCGACAGCCCCACCGAGCCCATTCCTCACGTCGAAGTGCGCAGCCATCACCTCATCCGCTCGTTGTTCCTGGTCTTCGTGGAGCTCATCGAGGCCTCGCGAGACAGCGGCATCGAGGTGGCCGTCACGCTGGGGCTCAGCTGCAAAGAAGGCATCGTCAATCTCAGCATCACCGTGACAGCCGGACCTTTCAGCCTGCCCGCGATTTTGCTCGCCCAGCTCGAGCGAGGAGGCGCCCTGGCCCGCCATGTGGCCAAAGCAGGCGGCCGGCTCACCTACTCGGTAGACCACAGCGGCAACCTGGCCATGAACATCGACATGCGTCAGTCGGCGCCGCGCGATAAGCCCAAGCAATCGATGACCCCGCTTTTGTCGATCCCCGCCACGCGGCGAGGCACGATCCTCATCGTCGATGATGAGATGGCGGTCATCCGCTCCTTGCGGCGACTGCTGGAAAGAGACCACGACGTGCTCGCCGCCCGGTCCGGAGAAGAGGCATTGAGCATCGTCAAATCGAGCTCGCGGATTGACATCGTGCTTTACGACGTCTCCATGCCCCGGCTCGGAGGCAAGGCGTTCTACGAAGAGATCGAGCGGCACCACCTCCCGATCGCAAACCGCATCATCTTCGTGAGCAGCGGCGCGAGCGACAGCGATATCACGGCATTCCTCATGAAAACGGGCAACCCCGTTGTGGAAAAGCCGTTCGACCTCGAGCTGCTCGGGGACCTCATCGGCTCCTTGATTCAGTGAGGAAGAGCGACAACCACCTCGAAGACATCCTCGAGGCTCACCTTTTTTTTGCCGATAAAGTACGTGGGCGTATATCGCACCTTGCGAGCGTGGGCGCGTTCGTCCTTCTCCTTGACAGCTGCAAAGGCCTCCTCGCTGCGTAGACACGCGCCAAAGGCGTCCATATCGAGACCTATTCTCTCGGCGAGCCGCTGCTCGTAACCGACCCTGTCTTGGGTGGTGCCGGGTTTCGGCATCGACAGCACGGCGTCGTTGAAGTGCCAGTATCGCCCCTGCTTTGTGGCGCAAAAAGCTCCGCGCATGATCCCGCAGCCATCCCACTCGGGGTGCTCTGTGAGAGCCTCGCGGCAGTCACCGCGAGACATGTCATGCCGTACCAGACGGATGCCGTCTTTTCTCGCGAGCAACCTGCGCAGCTTGGTGTGGGCGGTCCGGCAGTGAGGACACTCAAAGTCCAAGTACTCGTGAATGACCGTCTTCGCGCCCGGGTCGCCGAGCCAGGGATCTCCATTTTCGTCGAGACCGCTCGAGAGGCGCGCCCCATCGACCCACGCGGCGACCTGCCAGTATCTGGGATAGCTCACCCAGAGGGCAGCGACGGCCGCAGCCACGACGAGCAACATAAAGGCGCCTTCCCAGATCGGAGAGAAAAAGAGCTTCACCTCCCGCGCCCAGAGCTCGAGGAGTCGCCCCCGCCGCCGCGCGTTTAGAGTGGAAAGGACGGCCAAACCCCCATTGATGAGATAGACGGCAAAGCACAGCAGGCACACACTCTCGATGCGAACCGTGGAAACGTACGCCAAGACGCCGCCGACGGCTGCAAACGACCACGCCAGGGCGAACATGGCGCCGGCATACCCTTGCGAGGCTCCCCGGGCCCGATCCGCCAAAGCCAACAGCCCCATGGTGACGTATGCCAAAACGCCCCACACCGCCACCGGGAGCCCTGCAAAGACAGACCAACGAGAGGCCGCGACCCGTGAACAGCTCAGGCCTTGGCTCAGCGCACATACGGGCTCATAGGTCAGATCTGTGTAGACCCGAACATGGACATACACCAGCCAGGAAGCGAAAAGCAGCCCCACCCCGGAGAGTATCGCGATCCAAGTGCTGGGACGCTTATGCGCTTTTTTCGACATACGAGGCTCCTGCGGTTCGACGCTCAGCGCGCTCGATTGGGCTTATCCTTCGAGACGAGATTCAACAAGAGCTGCTGGGTGTCGATGAGGGTGTAGACGCTGCGGGGAGCCTGTCTATCCGGCTCGGGGACGCCGCTCGCAGAGGTGAGCGGGGCGATGGAGCGCAGCCCCTCCAGCGCTTGGACCAGGGCCGGCTCCAGACACCCCGCCACCCCCTCCGGCACGAGATAGTCACCGTCCCCCAGGCTCCGCTCCGCCAGGTAGGACAGCCGCGCCATGAGCGAAAAAAGCGGGTAGTAGACGACGTCACGAGGGACATCCTCGGACTCCCAACGCTCGTCGTCATTCAAATCCGGCGCTTCGCCGCTAACTAAGTAGATGAGCGGCGCCGGATAACCGAGGCTCGCCAGATACCGCGACTCCGAGAGCTGCTCGGGGTCAATCTGACCACTGATGTCGAAAGCGTCGACGAGCAGCGAAAAAAACGCCTGCCGCTTCGAGACCCGCTCGAGGGTCTGTTCCAGCGTCGCTATCTGCAAAGCGCGCTGCGCCCGGACCGCGGCCAAGCTCTGCCTTTGCATGTCTCTCAACGCGACATGTGCCGACTGACAGGTCATGGCCCCCCATCCCACCAGTCGAGACATCTCCCGGCACTCGACAAGCGAGCGTTCATCGCACAACCCCTCGTCGCAACCGACAGGTCGAAACTGCCCGCGACATTCTCCGGTGCACACATCGAAAGCGGGATCGCAGCTCCCTCGGCATTCTCCGTCACACGGTCCGTCTGAATCGACACCGCAGCGGCCGTGGCAGACGCCTGCGCATTCGGCGCCGTAGCGGGTGAGGCATCCCACCGCGCACTCCTCTTCGCAGGGCAGGGCATCGGATGCGGCCTCACCGGCACATCCTCCGATACACAACCCCGGACAAACGGTGTTCGACTCGAGACACGCTCCGAGGCAAACCCCGTCGCATACCCCCCCCTCGGGCTTCGACTCCGCGTAACATCGCCCCGTGCAGCCCCCGCTGCACGAACCGATGCAGAGGCCGTGGCAGATGCCGTCGACATCGCCTCCTTCGAGCCGAGCGCCGCACTCGTCGGAGACATAGCAGTCGAGGCGCCGCTGACACGTGAGCATGGCCTGTCCGGCGGCGCGGCTGCCCACCACACACCGTGCCGGCTCGTACGCGACAGACACGGCGGGCTCACCGGTAAAAAAGACCTCTTCGATGTGTCCTGCGAGGGATGCGACACCTTTGCGGGTGGTCAGCCGAGCCCCGCTCAAGGGAAACGAAAGCACTTTTGCCAGCTCTTCGAGGTCTCGCTCGTATGACTCCCACTCCCGCTCGAAGCGGGACGCCACGTCGTTGGCGACCCAGATGGTGGCGTCGAGCCGCGGATCGCCGCTGAGGCCGGTGAGATTTTTGCCGGACACCACATCACACGGCAGGCAGGCCTCCAGGGACTCTTCGCAGCTCCAAAAAGCGAGCCCCGCCCACAAAGCGATAACGGCGGCCGGCGCCACAATGGTCGAAATGCGTCTCATGCGGTTGGATTATAGCGCCGCGGCGCTTTTTAGAAAGTCCGTGAGATAAGGCCGGCTGCTTAAAGGAAAATCGATAAACGACACGCGGTCGAGTTGACGATGCCCCTTACCACGGATATGTTCGGCTCTGATCCTAAAAAACAACAGCTAAGTTCGCTGAATGGGAAACAGCCGAAGGAGGCCCTAATGGCTAAGAAGATCGCAATCAATGGTTATGGCAGGATTGGTCGCTGTGTTCACCGCATTTTGGCCGCGGTAGACAACCCGGCAGTCGAGCTGGCTGCCATCAACGATATCACGAACCCCAAAACCCTGGCCCACCTGTTCAAGTACGACTCTGTTCACCGGGTCTTCCCCGGCACGGTCGAGGCCCGCGAGAAGAGCATCGTGGTCAACGGCAAGAACATCCCCGTCTACGCCGAGAGAGATCCGGCTCAGCTGCCTTGGAAAGATCTCGGCGTCGACGTGGTCATGGAGTGCACCGGTCTTTTCAGGGACAATCAAAGCGCAGGCAAGCACATCCAAGCCGGCGCCAAGAAGGTCATCATCAGCGCACCGGGCAAGGACATCGACGGAACGTTCGTGTATGGGATCAATCATGAGAGCTATGATCCCTCCAAACACAACGTCGTCTCCAATGCCTCGTGCACGACCAACTGCCTGGCCCCGGTCACGAAGGTGCTCCACGACACGGTGGGCATCGTCGACGCCCAGATGACGACGATCCACTCCTACACCAACGATCAAAGCCTCCTCGACCAGCCCCACAAGGATATCCGCCGCGCGCGCGCCGCGGCCGTCTCCATGATCCCCACCACCACGGGCGCTGCCAAGGCCGTCGGCCTTGTCATGCCGGAGCTCAAGGGGAAAATCGACGGCCTCGCGATACGGGTACCGACGTCCAACGTCTCCATCGTCGAGCTCACGGTCACCGCTTCCAAGGCGACCACCGCCGAGGAGATCAACGCCGCCATGAAAGAAGCGGCCACAGGCTCGCTCAAGGGCGTCCTCCAGTACACCGATGAAGAGCTGGTCTCCATCGACTTCTTGGGTAACCCCTACTCTTCGATCTTCGACAGCCGACTCACCCAGGTGATCAACGGCAAAAACGTCAAGATTTTCTCTTGGTACGACAATGAGTGGGGCTACTCGAACCGCATGATCGACCTGGCATCGTTCATGGCCGAGAAGGGATGACAGCATCATGGACATGCGCACCATCAAGAATCTAGAGGACATTGACGTCGCGGGGAAACGCGTCTTGATGCGCGTCGACTTCAACGTGCCCGTCCGAGACGGAAAGATTGCGGACGAGACGCGGATTCGCGCCGCGCTCCCGTCCATCAAGTACGTCCTGGAGAACAACGGGCGTCTGATTCTGATGAGCCACCTCGGCCGCCCCAAAGGGAAACCCGAGCCCCAATACAGCCTCGAGCCGGTCGCGAGCAGACTCGCCGAGCTGCTGGACGTCGGCGAGGTCTTCCTCACCGACGCCTGCGTGGGCGACGGCGCGAGACGGGTCGTAACCGATCTGCGTGACGGACAGGTCGCACTCCTCGAAAACTTGCGTTTTCATGCCGGAGAAACGAAGAACGACGAAAAACTCGCCCGAGAGCTGGCGTCGTTTGGCGACATCTACATAAACGACGCGTTCGGGACGGCCCACAGGGCCCACGCTTCGACCGAGGGGGTCGCGCACCACGTCCGCACAAAGGCCGCCGGATTCCTCATGAAAAAAGAGATCGAATCCCTGGGAAAGCTGATGGGTGAGGTCTCGAGGCCCTACGTCGCGATCCTCGGCGGCGCCAAGGTGTCTGACAAAATCGGCATCATAGAAAAGTTCATGGAGCGGGTCGACACGCTCATCATCGGCGGCGCCATGGCCAACACCTTCGTGGCGGCGGCTGGCGGCAAACTCGGCAAGTCCCTCGTCGAACAGGACAAGCTCGCCTTGTCCCGCGATCTCATGGCGCGCGCAGAGAGCAAAGGCATCCAGATCATGCTGCCCTCGGACGCCCTCATCGGCGAGGACACCGAGTCGGCTCAGGCGACCGCGGCTCCCATGAGGGAGGTCCCCGACGAGATGATGGTGCTCGACGTCGGTCCCCAGAGCCGAGACGCGTTCAACGCCGTCATCAAGAGAGCCGGCACCGTCTTCTGGAACGGCCCCATGGGGCTCTTCGAGAACCCCCAGTTCGCCGAGGGCACCCTCTCCATCGCCAAGGCCATAGCCGGAAGCGCTGCCTACTCCGTCGTCGGCGGAGGTGACTCGGTCGCAGCGGTCCAGCAGGCGGACCTGGGACACGGCTTCGACCACGTCTCCACGGGCGGCGGCGCTTCGCTTGAGTTTCTGGAGGGCAAAACCCTCCCGGGCATCGCCGCCTTGTCGCAAAAATGATCGAGACACGCGCGCACGGCCACAAGCGCCGTGCGCGCGCTGCCTTTTACTAAAAACAACCAAGCCAAACGGGAGCTTCCGAAATGCGCAAACCTTTCGTTGCCGGTAACTGGAAGATGAACAAGACCATCTCGCAGGGCGTCGAGTTGGCCAAAAATCTCGCCGAAAAACGCCCGTCGAATGTGGACGCGGATATCGCTGTCATCCCGCCTTTCTTGGCGATCCCCAGCGTGGCCAGAGCGCTCGAAGGCACGCCGATAAGGGTCGGCGCCCAGGACGTCTACTGGGAGGAATCCGGCGCCTTTACCGGCGAGATATCGTGCGGCATGCTGAGGGACGCAGGATGCTCGTTTGCCCTCGTGGGTCACTCGGAGAGGCGTCACGTCCTCGGTGAAACCGACGAGATCGTGCGCAAGAAGCTCGACGCTCTGCTCGCCGCTGACATGGACGTCATCTTGTGCGTGGGAGAGACGCTGGAGGAGCGGGAGGCCGACCAGACCAACAGCCGCCTCGACACGCAGGTAAAGTCCGGCCTGCAAGGGGTCTCGGAGACCCTCCTGAGCCGCGTTACCGTGGCCTACGAACCGGTCTGGGCCATCGGCACGGGCAGAACCGCCACTGAGGAGCAAGCCCAGCAGGCTCACGCGTTCATCAGGGGTTTATTGACCGAGATGTTCGGGCAACAAAAGGCTCAGGCGATACGCATCCAGTACGGCGGCAGCGTCAAACCGAGCAACGCAAAGGGATTATTGTCTCAACCCGATGTCGATGGAGCGCTCGTGGGCGGCGCGGCCCTAGACGCCGACTCGTTTACAGGCATCATAGAAGGGGCTCGTCGGTAGGCGTTTCTTTAAAAATTCTTGTCGATGAAACCGCGGAAACTTTCCCACCCAATTTTTTTGGTA
This sequence comes from Deltaproteobacteria bacterium, assembly GCA_011389755.1. Taxonomy (GTDB): domain Bacteria; phylum Myxococcota_A; class Polyangia; order JAAYKL01; family JAAYKL01; genus JAABTR01. The sequence continues at coordinate 8,238 of JAABTR010000137.1, forward strand.
TCCTCCCGCTTGACAAGCCAAAGAGCCGAAAGTAGAAAGGCATGCCATGCATACGTTACTCATAGTCCTACATGTCATTTTTTGTGTGTTCCTCATTCTCGTCATCCTTTTGCAGACGGGAAAAGGAGCGGGTATTGGCGCTGCGTTCGGCGGAGGATCGAGCCAAACGGTCTTCGGTCCCCGGGGTGCGGGGTCCTTCATAGGCAAGCTGACCGGGGTCGTGGCGGCATTGTTCATGCTGTCTTCGCTGACCTTGGCCTACCTGTCTTCGTCCACCGCCACGGGGCTCGCCGAGAAGGTCAGGGAGCGGGGGCTCGGGGAGCACTCCGGACAGGCTCAGGATGTGGACCTCGAAGGCCTGATGACACAAAGCACGGACGAGGAAGCGGCCTCCACGGACGCCGGAGTCAACCTCGATACGGCACAACCAGATACGATGACGGTTACCGATATCGATACGATGTCGGCCGAACCGCTCGGGACGGACGCCGTGTCCTCCGGCGCGCCGGAGGACACGCCCAAAGTCGCGGCAGCATCTCCGGAGGCCGCCGCCCCCGAATGATCGTCGCGAAAATCGTCAACCTCCAAAGATCGTAAAGAGTTTCCTCCGCGGACACAGCGCCGACTCCCCTTGTCACGAAACGACGAACATTTTATTCTCCGAAGCGGCGCAAACGAACTTTGAGCCCCAAAGCGGGACTCCTACAAGACCGAGGGTGAATATCGATGAGAGCAGCAATGATCCAAATAGCAATTGTCATCATCACAGCGCTGGGACTCGTCCTTGCTGGGTGCGGCGAAAAGAAGGAACAATCCGAAGAAAAGGCCGGGCAGCTCGACTCCCAAGCTCAAGCCCCGGCGCCTCAGGTTCGAGTCGAAGGCGACTTCTTCGACTGGGGCAGCGTCCGCCAAGGCGAAAAGGTGGAGCACCTTTTTACCATCGAGAACGCCGGTAACGCCGTGCTCAACATCGAAAAGGTCAAGGCGTCGTGCGGCTGCATCGCCACAGTCCCCTCATCTCGCAGCGTCTCTCCCGGCGGTGCCACAAGCATCAAGGCCACCCTCGACACCACAGGCCGATTCGGGCCCTCTCGGAAAATCATCTCCGTGTCCACCAACGACCCAAAG
>JAABTR010000728.1 GCA_011389755.1 Deltaproteobacteria bacterium
AAAGGACGAACGCCGCCTTGAGCGCGAACTTTTTCGATGAGGGCATCGGCGGCGGGGCCGGTCACGGCCACCTGGGAAATTTCGGGACCCCGGTTGCGAAAGGCGATGCCCAGAGCCACGGCTAAAAGGATGGGAAAGACGAAAACCCAAAAGATGGCCGACGGGTCTCGGATGAACTCGAGGATGCGAGCACGGGTGAGCTCCCAAAGCGGTCCTGCAGCGCGTCGTTTGGAATCAACCATCTCGAAGTCCCCTTCCGGTCAGATGGACAAAGACGTCGTCGAGGGTCGCCCGGTGGGTGGTCAGAGAATCTAGGGACCAGCCCTCCCGAGCGGCGACCTCCAAGATGGAGGGGAGCGAGACCTTGATCTCGCTGACGATGAGCGCGTGCTGGGCGCCGCGTCGCTCGATGCGGCGGACCCCTTCGACGCTCTCGAGCGCAGCGGGATCATCGGCGTCGGCCAGCTCGATTTCGACGATTTGGTCGGAGCCGAGCATCTCGACGAGGCGGCTCGGGGTGTCCAGGGCGATGAGCTTGCCCCGGTCGATGATCGCCACCCGATCGCAGAGCCTTGTGGCCTCCTCCATGTAGTGGGTGGTTAAAAGGACCGTCCCTCCCGAGGAGGTGAAATCCTCGACGACCTCCCAGATGCGCATGCGGGCTTGGGGATCCAGGCCCGTGGTGGGTTCGTCGAGGAAAAGAATATCCGGAGCGCCGACCAGGGCGCAGGCCAAGGAAAGCCGCTGGCGCTGACCGCCGGAGAGTTTGCCCACCCGGGCGCCGGACTTCTCGGTGAGCCCCAAGAGGGATATCACCTCGTCCGGGGTGAGGTGATCGCGGTAAAACGAAGCAAAGAGGTGGACCGTCTCGCGAACGCTCAGCATTTCGGAGAGCCGGGTCTCCTGCAGAGCCACCCCCATGCGCTCGCGAATCCAGTGATCCGCCCCCGAAGACCAGGATTTCCCAAAAAGGCTCACGTGCCCACTGCTGGGGGTCCGAAGCCCCTCAAAGACCTCGACGCTGGTGGTTTTCCCGGCGCCGTTGGGGCCCAAAAGCCCGAAACACTCGCCTCTGCGCACGTCGAGGTCAAGCGAGTCCACCGCAGTCAAATCGCCATACTGAACCACAAGCCCCCGGCAGCAAACGATGTGAGTGTCATCAAAACAATCGATCATCCCGACAAAATGCCCGCTTTTAGCCCCACAATCAAGAAGGTCCCAAAGGTCCCTAAGGTCCCTTTGGTCCTTCAAAAAAACCCCCTTGAGTCCCTCCACCAATATAAGTTACTAAAACAACATGAAAATCGTCTCATGGAATGTCAACGGAATTCGAGCCGCCCTAAAAAAGGGCATGGCAGACTACCTCACCGAGGAAAACGCCGACATTTACTGTCTGCAGGAGACCCGGGCGCGTCCCGAGCAGGTCGATCTCGACCTGCCGGGCTACAAAGCCCATTGGAACCCGGCCGCGAAACCGGGATACTCGGGCACGGCTATCTTCAGCCGCACCCCCTTTGCCTCGGTCACCGAAGGCTTCGGATCAGACGAGCACGACGCGGAAGGCCGGGTGATAACGGCGGAGCTTGACACTTTTTACCTCGTGAACGTCTACACCCCCAACTCGGGACGAGGCCTGGCTCGGCTTGGATATCGCACCGAAGCGTGGGAACCCGCGTTTTTGCGCCACTTGAAAAAGCTCGAAGAGCACAAACCGGTGGTTTTTTGCGGCGACCTCAACGTGGCTCACCAGGAGATCGATCTGGCCAACCCCGCGTCGAATCGGAAAAACGCAGGGTTTACCGACGAAGAGCGCGCCGCGTTCACAGCTTTGTTGCAAGCCGGGTTTATTGACACCTTTCGGGAGTTCACCAAGGAGGGCGGTCACTACACCTGGTGGAGCAACTTTGCCAAGTCTCGGGAGCGGAACATTGGGTGGCGCATCGACTACTTCGGTATCTCCAAGGCGCTGAGAGAGCGGCTCATCGCTGCAAAAATACGTCCCCTCGTGATGGGATCGGACCATTGCCCCGTCGTGGTGGTCTTGGAGTAGAGACGATCTCGCGCTCTTGCTCAATAGGGCGTGGAGACAGCATTGAATGCCAGGACGGAAAAGAGCTCGTCTTTGTCCGTCCAGCACGCCTCGAACTCGAAACCAGCGGCGTGGGCGATGTGGGCCATCTGGGTGGTTGTGAACTTGTGGGAGTGTTCGGTGACAATGTGTTCACCCGCGCGGATGGAGAATGTGCTGCCTCCTACCGCGACGTCTTGGTCGGAGGTGCTCACGAGTCGCATCTCCATTCGATTGTGCTCCGGATCCCAGACGGCGCGATGGACGAACCGCGAGGGTTCGAAGTCGGCGCCGAAGAGGCGGTTGATCACCTGGAGGATGTTGAGGTTGAACAGGGCGGTGACTTTGCCGGAGTCGTTGTAGGCCGCCTCTAGGGTAGCGGGATCTTTGATCAGGTCGATGCCGATGAGCAGGCCTCCTCCGATGCCTGCTACATTTGCGACCTGCCGCAAGAACCAAGATTGTTGCTTGGTCGAAAAGTTTCCGAACGTGGAGCCGGGAAAGTACACCACCGTCCTTGTTTCGGCGCCGGTGAGCGGCAAGGTCAAAGGCTGCAGGTAATCGGCGCAGATCGGCTCAATGCAAAGGCCGGGGTGTTCTTCGGTGAGCTTTTTTGCCGAGCTCATCAAAATCTCCTTGGAGATGTCGATGGGGATGTACGCCGCCGGGTCTTCGAGCTCACTGAGCAGAAGGCGGATTTTAACTCCGGCGCCGCTCCCATATTCTACCAGGCGGCAACCGGGACCGCACCATTTCGCCATATCCCTCGCGTGGGATTGCATGATGGCCAGCTCGGTTCGAGTCAGGTAGTATTCGGGCAACTCGCAGATATGCTCGAAGAGCCGAGAGCCTGCCTCGTCGTAGAAAAGCTTGCAGGGGAGCTTTTTTGTCGCTTCGGACAGGCCCGACTTGACCTGGGTGAGGTCGATGTTTTTTGTATCATGGTCCGGAGCTGTTCTCGGGTAAGCCCGAACCGGCAGTTGCGCTGATTTCATTTTCTTGGCGCCTTTCGTCTGTTGGTCGTCCCGCGTTCAATTCGGATCGTCAGCTAGGCGAATGCCCGTGAACAGCCACCTGGCCTGCGGCTCCAGAAAGTTGCGGTAGGTAGCTCGGACATGGCCGGGCGGAGTGACGCAGGAGCCCCCCCTTAAGACCATTTGATTGCTCATGAATTTTCCGTTGTACTCGCCGAGCGCCCCGCTCAATGGGCGGAACCCCGGATAGCCCACATAGGGGCTGCTCGTCCATTCCCAAACATCGCCGAATAACTGGGTCGGCACATCGCTTTCACGGGCGGGCCTGGGATGCAGGTCGATGAGCTCGCAAAAATGTCCTTGGATGGGGACCTGCGAAGCCGCGACCTCCCACTCCTCTTCCCGGGGAAGCCGAGCTCCGGCCCAGCGGGCAAACGCGTCGGCTTCGTAAAAGCTCACATGCACCACCGGATCCTCGTTCTCGAGGGGCAATACGCCATGGAGCGTAAACACAAAATCTCCGATGGGCCTTCGCTGCCAATACAGCGGCTCGCTCCAGCCTCCTCGACGACGGGC
>JAABTR010000729.1 GCA_011389755.1 Deltaproteobacteria bacterium
TGCTCCGCGACTCCCACAAAGCGCTCCACGGGAAAGGTCCAGACCAGAAAAAGCGAAAACGCCACGACGAAGACCAGGGGGTATCCGATTATCTTCAGCAGCTTCCAAGGATCGAAGCGTCTCATCACCGTCCTCCCCTCTTCGCGGCCGCGGCTCGCTTGTCCGCCTCAGCCTGCTCGGGATCCTGCTCGTAGGTCGAGACGACCATCCGGACGTCGTAGGAGTCGGGGACCCTGCGCCTCTTGCGGACCTCCAGCTTGGTTATCGCGATGGGGAAACGTCTCTTGTAGCCTTCGACCTCTTCCATGAAGCGCGTCAGGGTCAAGAGCCCCACCTCCCGCATGGACAGCTCGATCCCGTGCTCCAGCCAACCGGCGCCGTGCTTTTGATCGGGCAGCTCCTTCATGTCGGGAACCGTGACATCCACCTGCTTCCCGATCTTGTCGATGAGTGTGCGCAGCGGCATCGGCTTTCCCTGCTGGGTCTGACCGCTCATCAGAGCCTCGGTCTGCTTCCGCTCGTACTCGGGCCCTTCTTGGCGCAGCAACGTCAAAGCGGTGCGGTTTTGCGTCTCTCGGTCTTTGAGCTCGCCTTTTTTCGAGCCTATGAGAAAAACAAAGAGGAAAACGATAAAAACGACAAAGATGCCCCCCATGACTGCCACGAGCCGTCTTTCGCGCTCGGACATCCCGGCGAGCATGTTTCTCAGTTTATCCATAAACAACTCACTCCCATGCTGATTAGGGGCAGCGGCTCTCGATGTCCATCTCGTACCGCCGTCGTTCTCCGCGCGCCGTCACCTTGCCGACACGGATGGCGGTAAAGCACTCTTTGAATTCCTCGAGCTTCTGCTTGATGAGGTCCGTCGGGGAGAGCTCGGTCCCCTCCGCCTCCTCCAGCTTCGGGGGATCGGAGCCTTCCTCCTGCTGCGAATCCTCGTCCATGTCCGAGAAGGGGAGACCTCCCCCCGAGGCCAGATCGGCGTCCACGATGCCCCGCAAGGTGATCCTCTTGGGCTTGATCTCGAGGGACTCCACGTCGTGCACCACCGTATCGGGGATGCGCTTGGACAGCTCCACCACGATGTGAAACGCGTCGATCTTCGGCACCGGATCTACCTCGGCGGACAGCTCGCCCCCGAGCTTCTCGCGGAGCTTTTCCAGCTCTAAGATCTCGTCACCCAGGTACCTCTTCGACAGCTGCGCGATCTGTTGCTCCTGGGCGACGACCACCTTCTCGAGCACCTGGAACTCCGCGTACGTGGAGAATGCCCACGCTGAAATCAGCCCCAAAATGCACGCCGCGATCCACCCGACCTTCTTGCGCAAGAACTCGAAATCCCCCTTGAAGGCGAACTCGCCGCGCCGCATGTTTATGCGCTTGCCGCGGGGCTGCGCTTCGCGGATGGCCAGCGCATAGGCGAGCGGGAACGTGACCGACTGGAGATCCCCTCCCACGGCGGAGCTCAGCTTCACCTCGTAGAGCTCCACGGGCACGCCCAGCTCATCTCCCAGGTACTCTTGGATGCCTTTTAATTTGGCCCCTCCGCCGCACAGATAGATCTTCTTTAGCCGCTCTCCACCGGCGGCCAGGTGCCCCTTGATGGTCTGGCGCACCTCGCGGATCCAGGGGCTGAGCGCCTCGCGCAGGATCTCCCCCACGCGACCGGTCATCCCCTCCAGGTGCTTGTACTCCTCGGCCTGCTCGAAGGTGACTTTCCCTGACTCGGCGAGCCTCTGGCTCAGATCCCTCCCGCCGCGCAGGATGGTCCGGAACGTGGGCGAGAGCTTGTCGATGACCGCGATGTTGGTGCTCGTGTGACCAAAATCGATGAACGCCGCGACGTCGTCCTCGGCCGCCTTGGGGTCGAGGAGCTGCGGCACATACGATAGAGGCGCCACGCCGATCTCCCGGGGATCCAGGCCGGCCTCTGACAATCCCGTGATGAGGGAGCGGACCTGGTCGGCCTGGACCGCCGCCGCGAGCACGACGATGTTATTCAAGCTCCGACCAAGCTCCACGAAGTCGAAGACCGTCTCTTCGATGTCGAACGGGAGAATGTCGTCGAACTCGAACTTGAGAACATGTTCGAGCTGTTTCGACGCGCTGGTAGGGATCTCGAGGCGACGCATCGACGCGCTTTGTCCGGGGACGGCGCAGTGGATGGTGTCGCCCTGAAGGTGAAGCCGCTCGGCCAAACGGCGCGCCGCCTCGAAGACCTGCGCGGGCGTGGAATGTCCCTTCTCATCGAGGGTCACCGGCTCCTCGACAAATCGAATGACTTCCCGGCCGCGCAGGCTGACGCGGGTCACTATCGCCTTGACGGTGTGGCTCCCCAGATCGAGCCCTATGACATTGTGAGGCATCCTTTTCTCCTAATCCATCCTCCAGTAGAGGACACTCCCGCCGGAGCCCGCGACCGACTGCTCTGAGTTGATCATGTCTCTACCTTCCATATCCACCACCACATGCAGCCTCCGCGTCACGTTGCCGACGGTGCCCTTGGCGTAGATGGAAAACACCGTGCTCTTGGTGGTCAAAACGCGACGCGCGTTGCGCTTGTCGAGTATGGGAAAGCCCGGCACGGGCAAAAAGAGCCGCTCCTCCGGGTTCTCGACGGCCGCCAAGAAGTCCTGTTCATTCGAAAACGGCATGAACGTCCTGTAGAGCACCACCCCTTGCAGAATCTGTAAGAGGTTGATCCGCTGCATGGGGTCCATGCACGGGCTGATCCCGCTCTCGTCCGTGGCGACCATGCACACGATGGGGAAGAGCACCGCCGGCGGCGCGGTGTTCACGTTGATCTTCCCCTTGCCCCAGACCGTCATGACCCGCCGGTCGGGATCGTCCGGATCGGGATCGACGAAGGCCGCCCAGAAGTCGTCGCCGATGCCCCGCACCAGGTGGAGCTCCTCCAGGCTGTCGAACGGCGCGTTCTTGCGCTCGTAGGGCTGCTCCAGGGACTGATAGAACGAGGGGTCCTCGCTTCCGGACTCATCGCAGAGCGTCTCGTCCGGATCGCCCCAGTCCACTATCTCGCAGATGATATTCTGTCGCTCCACGTAGTCGCCTCCTTCGAGCTGTCGCTCGAAGAGAGGGTCGTACTCCATCGGCGCCATCATCTGGGTGAGCTGCTGCACCATCAAGTTCCGGCGACGGCCTTCGTTGGCCAGGTTGATGTTGAGCTTGGAGTCCTCGTCGACGATGCGCACCTCGAGGTCCATGTCGCCCTCTCCGAGGCCGAGTCCTTTGGCGCCGGTCATGTCTAAGCCCACAAGGCCGGCGAGCCCACCTCCTTCTGAGTCGACGAACATCCCGATGGCCATATCGGCGTATTGCCAAAACGGGAAATTGATGGTCTGGCCGGTCACTCGCTGAAACGAGAGCAGAAGTCGCGAGAGGTTGACCCCGGAGCGAGCCAGGTACTCGGCCTGGATGGAGTCGCCGTAGTTGCGCGTGGTGGCCACGTACACATCGTTGGACTCCATGAGATCCGCGGTCATGGCGCCCAAGATCGTCAGGTCGATGAGCACCATCAACAGGGCCACGCCCCGCTGGCTCTTTTTGCGCAGGCGGCCCTTCATTTGTTCACC
>JAABTR010000730.1 GCA_011389755.1 Deltaproteobacteria bacterium
TGGAACGCGAAGGGCGCCTGGAAGGAAACCCCTTGCGGTACGGCTACAGCTTCGACGACCCCCGCGTCACAAGGTTCGTACAGCTATTCACCAGGTTGCGCGCCCACGCATTCTCGGATTATTCCTTGTCCTACTACGCCCACGACGTACTGCTCTCCAAGGCGCTCGCAAGGCGTCTTTTTCCCCTAAAGAACCTCGGACAGCTTGCCGCGCGACTCGAAGAGATACGCCGCCGCATCAACGCCTGTTATGTCGACCATTACTGCCGGGCCTTGTCCCTGGCCCTCGGCGAAGCCTCCCACCTCGGGGAAAACGAGATCATCTCATCCGCCGCCGACACGGCCCGTCAGCTCGCTTTCCAGCTATCCGAAATCGAACCCGATCTGGATCGATTGCTGCGCCAACGCGTCAAACGCTTTTATCCTCTATCGGGCGCGGCAGCCGCTGTGTTCGCTTTCAGTATCATGGGAAGCGCATCGCTTTCGGGGTGCTATGAGTCAAGCGGTGGGAGCGCGGACACCGACACCGAGACTGTACCCGATGATACGGGAGACAAAACGGATACCGGGACCGACACCGGAACCGAGACCACGACGCAGTGCTCTCCTGAGCGGGCCGAAGAGCAAGAGCGGGCCGTCGTCGACGCCGTGAAAACGAACGATAACTGTTTCGACGGCGAAATCGCCTTCCAAAGTTCACAAGATGGATCCCCCACGGCAACCGCTCGACACACGCGGCGCTACCAACAAATCTTCATATGCGACAAAGAGGCCTTAAACGCGCGGACCAACGCCGCCAACGCCGCCATCGATCAAACCCCCATCGATTGCATCGACACCCCGTCTTATCTCAGCGTAGAAGGGAAAACACGGGATGACGTGGAAAAGCTCCGCTCGGCCATGCAAGAGTGCCCCATTTACGGGGTCTACACTCAGTTCACCATCCATCTCGACGGTAACGGCCGGGTCACATCCGTCACGGCCAACGATACGTCCGACCCCGAGGCCGAGAAGTTGGCCGATTGCGTTATGGCAGCCCTGAGGGACCTCGAATTCCCGTGTTTGGCCGGCTTCGATGTCTGCCCCGAGTACGCCATCGCCGAATAACCGCGACACATCCGGACGTTTCTTCAGGGAAATTGGGAACGGACAAATTGGGGACAAATTGGGGACGGAGGAGACAAATTGGGGACGGAGGGAAGGCCTTAGGCTTGTAGGACACAAATTGGGGACACAAATTGGGGACGGAGGGAAGGCCTTAGGCTTGGAGGAAGCGGAGCGACCCTTTTGTCGCACTCAAAGCCATTTCTCCAAAAAAGATACCACAATTTTCTTCTGCTAGCCGGTCGATGAGATCGCCTGAGGCACTTGCGCCGGCGATTAGGCGTGAAATATGGATTTGGCGAAATCACTTCTCGGAACGAGCCGTATTCTTCATACACCGGTCCCAAACGAGTTTTTTTGACCTGGTTTTTACAGAAAAGCGGTCACTGCACCAAAGGGCCGGCTCGGGCATATTTTTGAACTTCTAGGGCATCGCGGCGGCGGGAGCGATACCAAACGGGACTACCAATGAATCGAGCTTCCGGCCTTAGGACAAACAAACCCCCTTTCTCGAGTGCCGGGTTGACCGGCGTCGGGGCGGTTGTTGTCGTCGGGCGCGTGTTCATGAGGCCGATAGTAGTACTCGAACTCTGGCCGCTCGCGAGAAAAAAAGTCGGCGAGGGTTTGCAGCGGGGCTGAAGGGTTGAAGGCGCTGACGTGGGCTGGGCGAGCGGGGGCGCGGTCTCGCGAAAATTCGAGAGAAAAGAGTGCCTCGGCCTCGGCGCTTGTCCTGTGTCAGGCGCCGAGATCGTAGTCCCAGTCGAGGTCGGCTTGCGGTGGCGGACGGGCGGGCTTCAAGACGGGAGGTTCGCTGGGGAGGCCGACCCCGTCCAGGTAGGTTTTGATGGAGGCGGGGTCGGTGACCGCCGCTACGATGCGCATGCGGCCTCCGCAGTGGGAACAGGTTTCGAGGTCGAGTTTGAACGTGCGGGCGAGTAATGCGGCCCAGAGGAGTCGGTTCTTGCTCTGGCCGCGGGTGTTCTTCAGCTCTTCTTCGTCGGGCTTGCCGGGGACGATCTTGTCGCGATCTCTGGCGTTAGGAGCGAGGACGCCGTGATAGCGGACCAGATTGGCTCGCGGTGGAGGGACCAGGGCGGCGAGCTTTTCGATCAGCTCCATGGGCGAGAGGATCAGGTGGGTCGTTCCGTCCGACCAGGGTGTCTTCAGCTTGAAGGAGTATTCGTTCTCGGAGAACTGCTCGAGGCTGCCGGCGGCGAGCGGCGGCCTCGAAACGTAATTACACAGACGCTCGAGTCCGGCCTTGTCGCCGCCCTCGATGCGAGTTGCCGCGTGCAGGCTAAATCCGCGGGAGGCGTAGCACAGGTTCCCGGTGCGCACCGCCTCGGCCGGATCGCCGAGCACGCGGCGCACCCGAGCGCCGGCCCGATCCCCGGTCGACACCAGCCCCATGATCGACGCGGCGGTCATCCCGGCAAGAACGGGCTCTTGGTCGGCCAGCTCGTCGTACTCGCCCGGGTCCAGAATACCGCGGCGTTCGAGGAGACGGATCACCCGGTGCGCGGTGGTTTCCACGATGGTCTTGACGTCCTCGTCCTCGAGCGGCGGCCGAGAGAAGCTTCGAGTCGTAGGCCAGGCGATACCGGATGTCGATCGGCAAGCTGAGCACCCACTGTCTCACCGGGGCATCCACCGGGAAGACATCGTCCACCAGGCGCGCCGACGTGTCCGCCATCCGCCGACCGGTGCAAGAGGGGCAAAAGCCCCGTCCCTTGCAGGAGTAACCCACCTCCCGGCTCTGGCCGCAGTCATCGCACCGGATTCTCACAAAACCATTCGCCAGAACCCCACACTTCACGTAGTCCCGCAGCTCGCGTTCCACGTGCCGCGGCAGCCCGAAGTCCGCCGTCTGGGCCTGCTCCAGGAACGTCTCCAAATGCTCGACGAGCGCGCGGTGCAGCACCTCCCGCTCCGGCTCGCGCCGGAGGTAGACGAACTGTGCCCAGTGGGGATCGATCTCCATTGATCCCCTCTTCGGCCGCTCGGCCCGATCTGTTGCCAAAAATTCGTCAGGTGGGGCTCAGTCTTCTCGAGCAACGGTGAGCGGTTCACTCGAGGCGGGAAGGAGGTGGTTGGGACGCGGCGGCGAAGCCCTGAACCCGCGGCGGGCACGGGGCTCGCCCCCTTACCGGGAGCCGCTGGTCTTGTCGTCGATGAGCAGGGAGAATGGGGGTCGCGGTAGGAATGACCAAAGCCACCCCCCGCACGGATCCCGGCGAGCGCTGCTAACGCACCGGGCTCTTGCCATTATCTGACCTGTGTTTTTATACTTATTGTAATCAGCATTATAAAAAGCGTTCTGGGGCGGGGGGCTCTTGCAGCAGACGATCGAAATCGGTCATTTCGAGATGCCGTTCGATTTGCCCTACCTGCCCAAAGAGATGGACAACTTTCAGATCGCCATCGATGCGCT
>JAABTR010000731.1 GCA_011389755.1 Deltaproteobacteria bacterium
CTTCCGTGGTGCCCATTAACGTTGGTCGCACGAAGTCGGTTCGTGTCATCGAGGAGATCAGTCGACAGGACGAGAAGCTAATAGCCGTCTTGAGTCAACGGCATGCCGACGTCGACGAGCCTGCGTGGTCTGATCTTTACAACATCGGGACAGCGGCGCGTATCTTGAAGGTCGTTAAGCTCGGAGACGGCAACTACTCGGTGGTGCTCCAGGGCGTACATCGCATACGACTCGTGGAGCCCATCGCTCAAGAACCCTACCTGTGGGCCAAGGTCGAGCACATCCCGGCCCCTGTCGGAGGGAGCATAGAGACCGAAGCTCTGGCGACCAACCTGCGGGAGACAGCGCGCCAGCTCATCTCGTTGTTGCCCAATCTGCCCCGAGAGGCCGTCGGTGTGCTCGACAACGTCTCCGACCCGGGGACCCTGGCCGACCTGGTAGCTTCAAACCTGACTATCAGCGTCGAAGAGAAACAGAGCGTCATCGAGGCCGTCGACCAGGCGACGCGCCTTCGAGTTTGCTTGCAGCTTTTGACCAAGCAGCTGGAAATGCTCAAGGTCAAAAAGGAGATCTCCTCCATGGTCCAGGAGGAGATGGGCAAGAGCCAGCGAGAGTACTTCCTGCGTCAGCAGCTCAAGACTATCAAAGACGAGCTCGGAGAGGGCGACGACGACGAAGGTGAGCTCGAAGAGATCAAAGACCGCATCTTGAGCTCGGGGATGAGCGCCGAGGCCGAGAAGATGGCCAACAAGCAGCTCGGACGCCTGCGTCACATGCAAAGCTCCTCGGCGGAATACACGGTGACGCGCACCTACCTGGACTGGATTTTGGATTTGCCCTGGCAAAAATCCACCGAAGACAAACTGGACGTGGACACGGTCCGCGAGGTGCTCGATGCCGACCACTACGATTTAGACAAGGTCAAGCGGCGGATCCTCGAGCAGATCGCGGTCTTGCGGCTCAAACCGGACAAGAAAGGGCCGATCCTTTGCCTGGTCGGGCCTCCCGGCGTGGGGAAGACCTCCTTGGGCCGGTCCATCGCCAGAGCCTTGGGGCGAGAGTTTGTGAGAATATCCTTGGGCGGCGTTCGCGATGAGGCCGAAATTCGCGGCCACAGACGGACGTACGTCGGCGCGCTGCCCGGCCGCATCCTCCAAGGCATGAAGAAGGCGGGGACCATCAACCCCTTGTTCATGCTGGATGAGCTGGACAAGCTGGGGCACGACTTTCGGGGAGACCCGGCATCGGCGCTTTTAGAGGTGCTCGATCCGGAACAGAACAACTCATTCTCCGATCACTACTTGGAGGTCACCTACGATCTGTCCAAGGTCATGTTCATCGGTACGGCCAACACATTGACGACCATCCCGCCGGCTCTGCTCGACAGGATGGAGGTCATCGAGATCCCCGGCTACACCCGGGAAGACAAAAAGCGAATCGCGTTCGGTTTCATCGTCCCCAAGCAGCTCGAAGACCACGGGTTGACCGCGGAGCACCTCGAGTTCAAAGACGACTCTGTCTATTCGATCATAGACTCGTACACTCGGGAGGCGGGCGTGCGTAACCTCGAGCGCGAGATCGCGGCCGTCTGCCGCGCCGTGGCTGTGCGGGTTGCCCAGAAGAAGGACGAATCCAGCATCGCCGCCGGCGCGGCTTTCGTCGAAGAGGTGCTCGGGCCGCCGCGCTTCTTTCCGGAGATGGCCGATCGGTGTGAGGTGCCTGGAGTCTCGACCGGGCTGGCGTGGACCCCCTCCGGCGGTGATATCATATTTGTCGAGGCCACGAAGATGAAGGGCAAGGGCAAGACCGCCATGACCGGCCAGCTGGGCGACGTCATGAAGGAGTCGGTTCAAACCGCTATCTCTTTTGTCAGAGCCAACGCGGAGTCCCTCGGGATCGATCCCGAGTTCGCCGACAAGTTGGATCTGCATCTCCACGTCCCCGCGGGCAGCGTGCCCAAGGACGGGCCCAGCGCCGGCGTCGCCATGTTGACCGCGCTGGTGTCCCTGCTGACGGGGCGGCGCGTCAAGCCCAACGTGGCGATGACCGGAGAGATCACCCTCAGAGGTCTCGTGCTGCCTGTGGGAGGCATCAAGGAGAAGGTCCTGGCGGCCCACAGAGCGGGCATCAAGACGGTCGTGCTGCCCGAGCGCAACCAAAAGGACCAGCCGGACATCCCCGAGGAGATCCGCGACGAGCTGGGGTTCGTTTTCGTCAAGCGAATGGATGAGGTGCTCGAGGCCGCTTTGATGCCGGAGTCGCAGTAGCCTTTCGCTTCGATGGTCAGATTTTCGGCTTGACCCTCAGTCGCCTCCGTGGCAAAGGCTTCGCCTTATGAACGAGGTACTTCCCCCCCCCAAGGCAGGCCCCCATTTCGATGTCCCCTCTCTCGATCCCGTCGAGGGCCTCGACGTAGAGGAGCTCGTCCCAGCGGGATCGGGCGACATCGAGCTCGAGATAGGATTCGGCAAAGGACATTTTCTCAAGCAGCGGGCCCAGGCGGTGCCGAAGACCCGTATCTTTGGGATTGAGACCCGTCGCAAGTGGGTGGACCTCGTGACACAGAGGCTGGCCAAGCATTCGGTTTACAACGCGCGTGTCTACGCCGGAGATGCCCGTCGCATCATCGCGTGCCTCGGGCCCGATGCGTGCTTGTCGAATGTCTTCATCAATTTTCCCGATCCGTGGTGGAAGGCCAGGCACGAAAAGCGCATGGTCGTCGTCCCAGAGCTCGTCAGGGAAGCGGCGCGTTTGCTAAAGGACGGGGGTGGGCTGTTCGTCCAGACCGATGTCGACTTTCGCGCAGAGGCTTTTTTGGATGTTCTGCGGGCCGAGCCCACTTTGGTGGGAGAGGGCGAAGATGGCGTGATTTCTTCGAACCCGTTCGAGGCGATCTCATTGAGAGAGAAGAACTGCGAGCGGGTCAAGCTGCCCATCACCCGGCTTTTGTTTTGCCGAAGGCCTCGTTAGCGCTCTTCTTTGTGCTCGGCAGTCTCCCCGGGCTTTTCGCTTTCCTCATCCCCTTGGGCAGCGCGGGGGGCGTCATCTTCGATGATCGTCTCCTCGACGCGAGTCGGCCACAGCGAGCGGCGGCGTTCCTTTTTCTTGGGCTGCCCGGGCGAATCCGGCGATCCCGCCTCCTGTTGTTTGTCCGGGCTTTTTTTTCGGCGGGGGATGGCCTGATCGTTGGGGACGAAACGGATCTCGGTTTTGACTTGAAACGAGATTTGAGTCAGCAACTTGGCGAGCTCATCAGCGAGGTTCGTCTTCTCGAGGAAGAGCCTCACCTCCCGGCTGATGACTCCGATGGTGGCCTGCTTGGTGTCGTCCACTTGGTTCTTGATGTGTGTGATGATCTCCCGGGGGAGTTTGATTTCTCCAACGATGCTTCTGAGCTTGCCATCCCGAATGAACCCTTCGATGCCCTTTTTAACCCCATCGGGCCAGACCTTTTCGAATAAACCCGACGGCTCGGAGGAAGACGCCTTGGGCTCTTGAGGGGGCTCATCCGCCCTTTGTGTGTCTTTAGG
>JAABTR010000732.1 GCA_011389755.1 Deltaproteobacteria bacterium
ACGAGTTCTATTTCGTCCACAAGAGCGGTCAAGCGCGGATCGGCGAGGTGCGCAGCGCTGTCTACGTCGACGCCGCCGGGCGGTCCAACTCGATCATTCAGGTCATCGATGTCACCGAGCGCAGGCGGGCAGAGGAGGAGAAAGCCAAGCTCGAGGCCCAGCTCCAGCAAGCGCAGAGAATGGAAGCGGTTGGGCGGCTGGCCGGGGGCGTGGCGCATGACTTCAACAACATGCTGGGGGCGATACTCGGGCACGCCGAGCTCGCCCTCGCCGAGGAAGGGGCGCTGATGAGACCGGCGGTGCGTGACCACTTGCTGGAAATCACCGCGGCGGGTCAGCGGTCCGCCGATCTCACGCGGCAGCTGTTGGCCTTTGCCCGCAAAGAGACTGTCGCTCCAGACGTGCTCGATCTGAACGCGTGCATCGGCGAAATGATCAAGATGCTGGTGAGGTTGCTCGCAGAGGACATCCACCTTCGCTGGGAGCCCGCAGACGGGCTGTGGCCCGTGGAGATGGACGCCTCACAAGTCGACCAGATAGTGGCCAACTTATGCGTCAACGCCAAAGACGCGATCACCGGCTTGGGGGAGATCGCGATTCAGACCGCAAATCGGACCATCGACGAGGGCGGTTGCGCCGGCGACCCGGACTGTTCGCCGGGCGACTACGTGAGCCTCACCGTCACCGATACCGGGTGCGGCATGGACGAAGAGACGCTCGCGCACATTTTCGAGCCTTTTTTCACCACCAAGGGGATCGGCGAAGGGACCGGCCTCGGTCTCGCGACGGTGTTCGGCGCTGTGAGACAAAATGGAGGCTTTATAAGGGTCGACAGCGAGCCCGGTCGCGGCACGTCCGTCGTGGTTTTACTGCCCCGCTACGAGGGCGAGGCGAGACCGGAGACCGCGCCGAGCCCCGAAGGGCCGCCGAGCCGCGGGCACGAGACCGTCTTGCTGGTCGAGGACGAGCCCGCGGTCTTGAGAGTGGCAGCGGCGATGCTCGAGGACCTGGGATACACGGTGATCGCCACCCAAGATCCCCGAGAAGCGATCCGGCTGGCGCAGATGTGCATCGGGGACATCCACGTGCTGCTCACCGACGTCATCATGCCCGGTATGAGCGGCAAAGATCTGTCCGCTGAGCTTCATGCCCGAATCCCGAGCCTGCGGACCCTCTTCATGTCGGGGTACCCCGCAAACGTCATCGGGCGCCACGGCGTGCTGGAGCGGGGCGTCGCTTTCCTTCACAAGCCGTTCTCTTCCAGGGATCTCGCGTTCAAGGTCCGTGAGGTTCTGGACCGACGACCAGACCAAAAATAGATCCCGAAGGGGTTCTTCAGCGGATCTCCTCGAACTCACCCCGCTGCCGGTTTTTGCGCACGTTGTTCCACGGGAAAGCGCGGCCGTTCATGGAGATGTAGACGCCGTGGGGGAGAGACTGGGCAAAGGCGAGGGCGGCGCCCAGGTTGAACAGGCCGTCCGAGCTGCCGAATTTGTAGGGGATCATCGCCCCGGTGAGGATGACGGTCTTGTCCGCGATGCGCTCGCCCAGGTGTCGCGCGGTTATCTCCATCGTGTCGGTCCCGTGGGTGATGACGATCTGCTCCCGATTGCACTTGGCACAAGCGGACGCGATCAGCGCCCGGTCTTCGTCATCCATCTCGAGGCTGTCGACCATCATCAGCGTCCGCAGCTCGTATTCGACGCGGCAGCGACCCAAGTCGAGCATCTCGCGCAGGTGGCTGTCTTTGAAGAAGAGCGCGCCGTCCAGCTCGTTGTACTCCTTATCGAATGTTCCGCCGGTGACGAAGATGCGTATGGCCATCGCGGGCCTCCTTTCGAGCGGGTTCTAGCGGTTTTTTGGGTTGCACACCAACGAAAACTGCTCGAGAGGCCAGGCGAAACTCAAGGCGGCTCAGCTCATTTGACCGGCTTGAATTCGTCGCAGGTGTCGTCGATGAGGGCGACGGCTCCCTCGAAGAAGCCGACATAGTTTTCTTCGCACACCGGTCCGATAAGGCCGTGGTCGCCGAACCTGTTGATGAGTTCCAGCCAGTGCTGCCCGGAGTCGCCCTTTTCGCAGCTCTGTCCCGCTTCGTTTTCTCCCACGGGCAGCAAACCCAAGACGACAACGGCGTCGGTGTCACCGTTTTTGGCGCCGACGAGCGCGTCGTACCAGTCGTCGACAGAGTCAGAGGGGCCGAGGTCGGGGTCCCACTCGCTATCGGGTTCCATATCTTCTGTGTTGGGATCGTCGGTTATAAAGGTGACCACGAGAATGGCATCGTCGCGAATAAACGCCTCATTGCAGGCCCCCGCGCTATTGAGTTTGTCGGAGACAGCGGCCACCATGGCGTCCATGGGGCGCTCTGCGGGGTTGCCGGAGAGGCCGACCCGCGCGGTACACGCAAAGGTGGCGGCCATATCGGGGTCATCTCCGATGATGTAGCGATTGCCGCCGTGAATAGCGCACAGCTCGTTGCTCGCCGCAGCCCCTGCCGGATGAACCACGCCCGCGCCCCAGCTCATGTCACAGCTCGTAAAGTCATCGACGTGGTCGCAAACATACTCGTCGAATCCCTTGTCGCTGTCTCTGCATTTCGAGGTCTCGTCGGCGCAGGTCTCTTTTGTGCAGCGACCAG
Organism: Deltaproteobacteria bacterium; assembly: GCA_011389755.1. Lineage (GTDB taxonomy): Bacteria > Myxococcota_A > Polyangia > JAAYKL01 > JAAYKL01 > JAABTR01. The sequence continues at coordinate 2,642 of JAABTR010000732.1, forward strand.
AGGCGTCTGTATCAACAACCATGATGTGATAGTCGCTCTTGGCGCTGAGGGTTTTCTTGATGGTTTTCATGAATCCGGGGAAGCTCGAGATCAAAGCGGCTTGTTGATCTTTCATGGACACCGAATTATCGATGACAAACAAAAAGTCGACTTTTTCACACCCATAGGCTGGGTTCGAGTCGTTGTCGCTGCCTTCGTCGCTGCTCTGGATGTTTGTGTCGCCCTTGGTGTCGCTGTCAGCTTGTTTTTGGGTGTCATCGCTTTCGCTGTCGGTGCCGAGGTCGCTGTCGAATTTTATGTCGGAACCCGGATCGGCACCGCCGGAAGAATTGGAGCAGCCGAAGATGAGCATCCCAGTAGAAAATAAAAGTGTGGAAGACAGGATGACAGAAAAAAATGTTTTTCGTTGCATGATCGCTCCAATCCCTTCCTGCTGAGGTGTGCTCTGGTATGGCCGCTTCGAGCGCACGTGAAAAAATATACCATGAAAACCTGGTTTGAAAACCTTGAGAAAACACAGCGCGCCTCACGCGCTCAAGAGCTTCGGCAGGGCATTTCATCTCGCCGGTTCAACTTCGTCGCACTCGTCTGTGGTCCGAGCGAGGGGGAGCGCGACGACAAACTCGGTCCATTGTCCCGGTTCGCTGTTCACGGTCAGCTCACCGCCGTAGATGGCGACGTATTTCGCGACCATGCCCAGGCCGAGGCCGGTCCCCGTGGCGGGCTTGGTGGAAAAGAAGGGTTCGAAGATTCTGGCCTTGACGTCCTCGGGAATACCGGTCCCGTTGTCTTTGATCGAAACCCGAACCCGCTGGTCCTTCACCGCCGACGCGATGCGTATGGAGCGTTCCGGCTTGGTTTCGCTGGTGTCGTCCAAGAGCGCGTCT
>JAABTR010000733.1 GCA_011389755.1 Deltaproteobacteria bacterium
GGGCTCGATCCGAGCCGCCCCGGGTTTTGGCTGCCGTTCCAGGACACGACCACCAACAACCACATCCCCCAGTGGACCACAAAGGTCATCGAAGTGCAGTGATGCTTCCGCCGCTGCGGCCTTGACGCCTCCAGAGGCCCTACAGAGTCTCAAATACTTCGTCCAGGAACTCGAGGGAATGAGAGGGAATGAGGGTGTAGAGTAGCCCCGGTTTCCCCCCGTTTTCATGCGGGATCAAATGAAATCGCTATTCGACGCTTGAAAACTGGGGGTTGTTTCTCATGAATCAACTGGAGGGTCTTGACCCCCCGTTTTGTCGGCCCGCCGGGTCCCGTTCTACCTGCGCAAGCCGGTGGGCTGCCAGGCGGAGCCGCCGGCGAGCTGGATGAGAAAGGGGTTGGAGCCGTCTTCGAAGCCGGTGTCGTAGACGAAGCGGACCTCGGCCGCCTCGAGCACTTTGAAGCCGACGCCCGCGGTGAGCTCTTGCCCGGTGGCTTCTTCGTCCGAGAAGGTCTGGCTGTAGCGACAACCTAGATACAAGGGATCGAAGTCGTAGATGGCGGTGCCGTAGAAGCCATGCAGGTCTCGGAAATTCTCGAGGTTCGAGGCCCTTTGGTGGAAGATGTACTCCCCTTGCAGGCTCAGCCCCGCGAAGACGACTTGGAGATCGCCGCCCGCGAGGATCTGCTCGACATTGGCGCCGATGTCGAAAAAGAGGGCCGCCGATCCGCCCAGCTCGACCTCGTCGATGGGGGATATACCGACACGACCGCCCGAGGCCAGCTCGCTGGGGATTTCCTGCTCCTGCCCGAGCTCGTCCTCGTAGGTGTACCCAAAGCCATTGACCACGAACACCACGGCGTTGAGCCAGCCGGCGTCGAGGTAGAGCTGGCCGCCCATGTCGTTCCAGGCGCCGTGGCTCGCGGCGACGGCGAGCGGGACGTCCCACAGGCGCCGGTCGATGGAGGCGTACTTGAGGTAGTCGATGCCGAAGGGCACGTCGAACAAGCCGAAGATGACGCCGGAGGTCTCGATGGCCTCGGTCTGAAAGGGGTGCTCGGAGCCCCTGCCGGCGATCAGGCCGTCGATGGTGAAGGCGCCCAGGCCGAAGTTGTTCGTCTCCCCGTCGTAGGCAAAAGCCGCGGAGATGGTCAGAAAATCAGCCAGCGTCTGCTGGACGTCCACCTCGAGCTGGCCCACCGCGAACTCGGGGCTCCACCTGCCGTCTTCGTTTTCTTCGAGGGCGAAGTAAAAATCGCCGAACGCGAAGAACTCGATGGGCAACAGCTCGCCGAGTTTTTGCCCGTGGACCGTCCGGGCTTCGGCGGCCCGCCGCTCTTCTTCGTCGCGGGCCGTGCGCTCCGCTTCCCGCTTCTTGAGCCCTTCCACTTCGGCCCAAATCTGCGATTCTCGGTCCTTGAGCTGGGCGAGCTCGGCGCCGAGATCTCCGGGCGACAAGTCAGCTCTTCGACCGCTGTGTTCTTCCTTCGAAACCTCGCGCGTATCCCTGCCGCCTTGGCTCGATGCTGCGCTGGTCTCTTCTTGCGCGTCGACTTCGGCAACCGATGCCGTCGCGAGGAGCGCGACCACAAATGCCCCCCCAAATCCCCATCGCCCGTTTTCCCTCATTTGCTCCTCGTCTTTTCACGCGCCCGCTGATCGGAATGTCCTGTCTACCCATTAACTTCCTTCGGCCATCAATCGTTAAACTAAATGAGATTGAGGGCTTCGCTCCTCGATTTCGCAGCCCTGGCTTGTCCTCATTCGGTCGAGGAACGAAGAAGAATGAGGGGTGCAACCCTCCATATGACATGTATGGAATTGGCAAGCTGGTGTTTCGGGTTACGATTTTCCCAGTGGATTCTTTTTTTTTGTTTTGTGTCAACTGGAGGGTCTTGACCCCTCCCGCTCCACTCCCGCTCCTTGAACACAGGGAGGACGCCGAGAGAGTCATGAAGGTGCTGGGGCACCGTCTTGAACGGTACGGGCTTCGGCTCGCATTGGACAAGACGCGCCTGCTGGACTTCCGGCGACCTGCGCGGGAGCAGCAGCGTGGCAAAGGCCCAGGTACCTTCGACTTCCTAGGTTTCACACACCACTGGCGAAGGAGTCGCAGCGGTGTGTGGCATCCGGCCTGGAAAACGCGAACGAAGAGCCTGCGCAAGGCGATCGTCGCGCTCCAGGTTTGGTGCAAGGCAAATCTCCTTTCTTGTCCTCGCACGAGGCGGGCAACACGCTGCAGAACTTGTTATCACTACAGTGCTCATCCCCCGTGCACTCCACACAGAATCCCGCTCGGCAGTGGCCACTTTGGCAAGCTCCGTCGTGGAGGCAAACCGATCCGTCAGGCCTCTTTTCTTCCTCACACTTGGCGGTGACCAGGTTGCAGTATTCACCAGAGCCACAGTGGCTGTCTCCTTCGCATTGGACACAGAACCCTGCCCGACAATGATTGCTCTTACAGGCGCCGTCGCGCAGGCAGATCAAACCGTCGGGCACCTTTTCTTCGCACTGAGCCGTGATCCCGTTGCAGAACAGACCCTCACTACAGTCGCCATCGCCCCTGCAGGCAGCACAATCTTCAGGGCATGAACCACCGGTCGACGATCAACTTCGACTGGGGTCTCGGCGCGCCCGCCTCTTGGATGGGTTGGGGCTGGGGAGCTCGGTGGACGGGCTATGTGGAGCCGACCGCGAATGAAGAGTACACGTTCTACACCCAGTCCGATGACGGCGTGAGGCTCTGGGTCAACGGTCATTTGATAATCGACGACTGGAGAGATCACGGCCTGGAGGAACACAGCGGACGCATTCGGCTCGAAGCCGGCAAACAGTACCGCATCAAGCTCGAATACTACGATAAAATAGGGACCGCCATATGTCGGCTGCTTTGGTCGAGCCCCCGAAACGGCAAACAGATAGTCCCCGCGAGTCAGCTATACCACTAAAGCCTGTCGTGACCTCTGCTGACATGTTCGCTGCCTGAGGAGCTTGGAGAGCTTGCGCTTCGGTCCCCTGTTATTCTCCCCGACATGACATGCCCATTTTGCAACATCGATCCGGATCGGATCGTCGACAAAAACGATTCGGCGTTTGCCTTGGATGATGGCTTTCCAGTCAACCCCGGGCACACCTTGATAGTGCCCCGAAGACACGTGAGCTCATGGTTCGAGGCAACGGATTCAGAGCGTCGGGATATCGAACGACTCCTCGATCAAGCCCGAAAGAGGCTCGACGCCCGGCTGTCGCCTACCGGTTACAACATCGGTATCAACATAGGTGTTGCAGCGGGACAGACGGTGCCGCATCTTCATGTTCATCTGATTCCGCGTTTTAGAGGGGATGTGGACGATCCCACCGGCGGGGTGAGGCTGGTGATTCCAGAACGCGGAAACTATAGACTGAGCGGTCTTATTCCGAAGGTGCCCAAAAATGGGGACGAGTAGCAAACACAGGACTCCGTCCCCCAAACCCTCCCAAAACCCTCGCTCAAGAGGTGACGCCGTAAAGATCGGAAGAGCG
>JAABTR010000734.1 GCA_011389755.1 Deltaproteobacteria bacterium
AATATCCGATAGTATCTGCGGACAGATCGACTCGCAAGCGGGGTTATCCGCTGCTCCACCCGTTCTTCCTACAGGTCTGTGTCGGTGGGCGCTTCTCTCTCCGTGCCGGTGTCCCACCCGCCGGTGGCGCCGGTGCCCTCGGTATCTTCAGGCCACGTGCTGCCCTCGGTAGCCGGGTCGGTCCACTCGGTGTCATCGCTGCCTACCGGCTCCGCGGTGTCGCCCCCTCCCCAGGGATCGCCGGCGTCGAAATCGTCGCACCGCTGCCCGCTATAAAGAGCAATGGATGACACGGGGTCCGACAGGTCGTCGACGCTCGCAGAAGAGATCCGGCAATTGGAGACGGCGAAGACGTTTTGTCCGATGAACACGGCGCGGCGCGCCATGGCCTCGTAATCCTCGGACCCAGGCGCCTCCAGGTTGAGCCGCCCTTCGAAGCTGATGGCGTGGGGCTCGAACGAGAACAACAGGAGGCCGGTCTCGAACCGGCTGCTCCAAACGTGGTAGGGCAGGGCAAAGGTCTTCCCGTCCGGGGCGAAGGTGATCGCCTTGTGCTCCTGGAGCGCCACCGACTCGACCCAATTTCCTGACACGACCTCGCGAAGCGGCAGGCGATGGTCGAGCGCGGGCTGGGCGAAGTCGGTCAGGTCATAGAGCGACAAGGAGATGCCCTCGTCCCAGCCCATCGACAAGAGCTGGTTTTCGCCCCGTGGGTGCAGGTAGGTGGAGTAACCCGGGCCCTTCCACTCGCCCACGACCTTCGGCGCGTAGGGGTCGCTGAGATCAAAGGTGAACAGCGGATCGGTCTCCAGGAACGTCACGATGAACCCGCGCTCGCCCATGAAGCGCGCCGCGTAGATCTCTTCGCCGCGACCGATGTCGTCCAGGCGGCTCACCTCGACGAGCTCGCCGCCGGACTCCTCCAAGATCGTCAGGTGGTTGTCCAGGGTGTTATCCCGGCCCTCTTCGGACCACTCCCGTGGGCTCCCGGTGGTGGTCGCCACCCGCAGGAAGCCTCTGTGCTCTCCGAGGCAGAACTGATCGAGCATGTGCCCGTCCACGGTGCCGGTGGCCAGGTAGCTCACCGTGGTGGAATTGTTGGAGATGTCGAACTTGTGGATGCCCGAGGTCTCCTCTTCCCACAGCCCGGCTGAGGCGGCGAGCTTTACATAGGAGGCGTCGGTCGTGAGGTAGAGCGAGTCGACCGTTGAGTAGACGAGGCCCTTGTCGCCGATGATCGAGACATTGCGGCCACCCAGGTCGGGATCGTCCAGCTCCATCGAGACGACGCTCAGAAGTCCGGTGCCGGCGGCGGTGTTCGGCGCGTAGACCGCGTCGCAGCGGGAGATCGGCTCTGAGGCGCCGGTCTGCCCGTCGCGCACGGCGATCTGTTTCGGCAGAGCCTCATCGAGGTCAAGCGCGAGGATGCGCCTCTCGTTCTCTTCGATGAGGGCGTCGAACGCCGCGTCGAGCTCGCTTCGCCCCTGCTCGGGGCTCATTCGACAAAATTCCCACGGGTCGACCCACGTGTCGGATTGGAACAGGGCAAGCGATGTGGAGAGCACCGCGCGGACCGCGCCGCCGGTCAGACGGGCGGACACGTACTCCCCAGCGTAGTAGCGCTCGATGATCGCCGTGGGTTTTTGGCGATTCGAGATGTCGATGACGGTGAACTTGGTGTACGCGCCGTCGCCGTAGTACGGCTCGGACCAATCGCCTCCGGGCCAATCGCCCCCGGTGTCGATATCCGGCGCGGTGTCCCAGTCGTTCCATCGATTCGACGAAGAACTCGAGTAATGGATATCGGAGGGGACCTGTGAGGCGTCCGCGCGGCCGAAGACGATGATCTTGTCGGTGCCCAAGAACATCTCGGCCGCCCGTCCGGCGACCTCCAGGCGCCCCTCCACGGCGAGGGAGCCGGCCTCGTCGACGCTGACGATGACGAGCTCACTGCCGCGCAGCGCGTAGATGTGATTTCCGTCCGTCTTGACGATGTCGGCTTCGTCCACCTCCTCTTCCTGGGTGTTGGTCTTGGAGTGGTCCGGGGCCTCATCCCCATCGCTGTTTGGCGCTTCGCCTTCGCCTTCGCCCTCACCTTCACCGGCCGCGGGCGCATCCCCCGAGTCCGCCACATCGTCCCCCTCTCCCACCCAGTCATCGGTGTCGGTTGCCGTGTGGGTGTCGGTTTCGAATTCCCCGGGACCTCCTTCCCACCGCCAAGAACACTGCTCGATCGCGCTTTGCCGCGCTTCTTCTATCTTTGAGCGCATGCGCTCGGCGGCGGCTTTTTTCAAAGCGCTCTCCACCTCGTCGCAGTCTGACAAGGCGGTCAGGGCGTGGCGCGAGGTCCGCGCGCTGCGCTCATCGTCTTCGAGCTGGTAACAGCCGGTGGACAGCGCGGCGCACAAAAGCCCGACTGTCAGCCCTCTTATGGTTTCAATTTTGGAGATTACGCGCATTTCAATCCTCCTTTAATAGGCCACATCGAATGTGCCGGCCTGCCTCTGTGTCAGGAATATGCACATTTGGTGCCATGTCCTGCTGGCGTTGGATGTGTAAAAAAACAGCGTGTTATCGTGATAGACTCAGGCTCTCCGAGCGGCACACTGTGTGCCGAAAGCAGGGTGAGCGGCTACTTTTCGACGAGTTCGCTGAGCAGCTTTTTGGCCATGCTCGAGTCGCCTTCGACCTCGATGGCGATCAGGACGTCGCCGTCCTTGTACACTGCGGCGTTTTCTTCGGAGGCCTTTTTGTGTTCTGGAGCAGAGGTGGACTTCGAGCCGGGATCGGGATCCTCTGGCTCTCGACCGGAGGGCCGGATGATGGTGACCGTCATCTTTTTGTCGTCCTTGGTGCCCTCCACGACGACCGTCTCATCGGCGCCCACGACCATGGATGAGCTTCCCTTGTACTCCCATCCCTTTTCACGGATGGCCTCCAAGAGGTCTTGTCTCGTCACGTCGGCCAGGCGCTTGCCGTTCAACGTGGCGCTGCTTTCGATGTCGGCCCTCACTTTGGGATCGGCCCGGATTTTTATTTCCCGCTCAATCCTGATGGCGCTGCGCACCTGCTCAGTCGGTTCATTTTCAGGTGCAAAAGCGAACCCCCTCATGAGGCACGCTTGGGCCCCGTTAGCGTCTCGCGCCGCGTCCATGCAGGTGGCCAGGACGGCAAAACCCTCGGCGTCTCGCTCGGGGTAATCGGCCATCATGGCGAGGCACTCCGCTTTGTCGAACTGAGCGCCCCCGCCTTCGGCCTCGGCGAGCTCCTTCATCTTCGCGCACACACCTGCGGGGCTCTTGTCCATCTTGTCTGTGCAACCCAAAACGAGAATCACAGCGCCAGCTACCAACGCGGTCCTGTTCACGTTCGCCTCCCTTGCTCTCAATGGTTATTTTTGACTTTTTAGTCGGTCGCCTGGGCGCAGCTGTCAAGTGCGCAAACTCGAAAACTCGCTGCGTGCGCGGGCGTCAAATTCGCCTGGGTCGCGAAAGGTGTTTCACTGGCGGCTCACTTC
>JAABTR010000735.1 GCA_011389755.1 Deltaproteobacteria bacterium
GGGAGCTCACCGGCGTGCGGGCCCGGATTATCGGTCTGGTGGGCAAGTATTTCCCCACCGGCGCTCACAAGGTGGGCGCGGCCTTTGGCTGTCTGGTCCCGCGGCTCGCGAGCGGCACCTTCGATCCCACGCGGCACAAGGCCGTGTGGCCGTCGACGGGCAACTTCTGCCGGGGCGGAGCGTTCGACTGCGCCCTGCTCGACTGCACAGCCGTGGCCATCTTGCCCGAGGAGATGTCTTTGGAGCGGTTTAGCTGGCTCGCAGACATCGGCGCAGAGGTGATCGCCACCCCCGGCTGCGAGTCGAACGTCAAGGAGATCTACGATAAATGCTGGGAACTCAAAGAGGACCCGGTCAACGTGATCTTCAACCAGTTCGAGGAGTTCGGCAATCCCATCTATCATTACAGCGTCACCGGTCCGGCCCTCGAGGAGGTGTTCGACGCCGTGCGAGGGGATCGCGGCCGCTTGTCGGCGTACATCTCGGCGACCGGATCTGCCGGGACCATCGCCGCGGGAGACTATCTGAAAAAGAGGCACGCCTTGGTGCGGACCGTGGCGAGTGAGGCGCTGCAGTGCCCCACCTTGCTCATGAACGGTTTTGGGGGGCACCGCATCGAGGGCATCGGAGACAAGCACGTGCCGTGGGTGCACAACGTGAGGAATACAGACGCGGTGACGGCCATCGACGACGAAGAGTGCATCCGCCTGATGCGGCTCTTCAACACAGACGCCGGCCGAGAGTATCTCACGACGCAGGGGCTCGACGAGAGGACCGCGCACGATTTATCGCTTTTGGGTATCTCGAGCATCTCCAACCTTTTGAGCTCGATAAAGACGGCCAAGTATTTCGAGATGGACGAGGACGACATCATTTTGACGGTCTTTACCGACTCGATGGAGCTCTACGGCTCTCGCCTCGAACAGGCCGCTGCCGACCGGGGCCCCTACACCGCGCTAAACGCCGCGGGCGACTACCAAGGGTGCCTCTTGGGGCAAAAGATCGACCACTTCAAGGAGCTCAATTACTACGATCGCAAGACTCTGCACAATCTGAAGTACTTCACGTGGATTGAGCAGCAGGGCAAAGATATCAAAGAGTTAAACGAGCAGTGGTCGCCCAAGTACTGGCGCGCCCTGTTCGAAGACGAGCTGCCGTACTTCGAAGAGCTCATCGAGAACCTCAACGCCCGCATCGACGCGGTGTGAGCAGACTTCTCTCGCGCGGCCCGGCGAGCAGTGTTATCAACAGCCAGAGGATTATTGAGCGCGGATCCTCGCGCTTTGGATGCATCGCTTCTTCGCTTGAGGTAGAATCGCGGCAAAAGGACGTCTGCAATGAGGAGCGGAGCGCGAAAAAAGAGACCACGGGGGCCGAGCCTGCTCGTCTCGATCGCGTTGCTGCTTTTTGTGTGGAGTTGTCGGTCCGAGAGCAAACGAACAGCCTCTAGCACAGCGCCGAAGTCTAACGAGGCCTCTGCAAAAGAGGCTGAATCGAAGAGCGAAAATAAAGATAATAAAAATGATGACGCGATAGTCGTTGCTTTCGGAAATGGATATGAACCGTTCGCGTGGGGGGAGGGGGCTCTCGTCAAAGGCGTGCAGGTCGATTTTGTAAGAGAAATATTAGAGAAAAGAATGGGCCTTAGAGTCGTCACCCGGGGCTGTCCGTGGAAGCGTTGCCAAAAATTGGTAAGGACGGGAAAAATGGATGGTTTTTTCACCGTTCCGACCGAGAGGAGAGCACGTTACACACGAAAGTCCAGCATTCCTTTTTACGAAACCCATTTTTTGATGCATGTGAGCGTCGATAGTAAAGTTGCGAAGGATCTGCGCCGCGTTCGTTCCTTGGAAGACTTGGAAAATATGCCCCATATTCGGCATATCTACATGCACGGATCCGGGTGGCATGAAAATGCTCTTAAAAAGATGAAACACGTTATCACAGTGCCCGATGCTTCGGTGATCCCTCGGATGCTGGCGCTTGGCAGGGCTGATGTCTACATCGAACAAGATGAGATGTTTAGATATCAGGCCAGAGCTGCCGGTGTTTTGGACAGACTGTCAACGATCGAAGATCCTGTGATAAAAAAAGTTAAATGGCATCTATTTATCGGCAATAAATCAAAACATGTGTCTGTTATGTCTGAGGTAGATAGGGTCCTGGAGACCTTGGAGGCTACGGGTGAGTTGGAGAAGATAAAACAGGAGTTGTTTCGGAAATATGGCATTTAGGTTTTTTAAAAAGAGCGAAAGCTTGTGCTTTTGTATGGCAGCGCCATGGCGATGAAGCGGCGACTACAAGTTTGGTTTATGTTAGCTGTCTTCGTAGGCCTGTACGCCTCGTTTGTCTATGGATATAGTGTTCATTCTGAGCGTCGTGTGCAAAAACAGATGTATCGCCACGCGCTCGTTGTCGAAGAAGATGTTTGGGCGTTGAACCTCCGCAGCTCACTGAACTATCTATCGCTCGCTGCGGCGAGAGACAACTACTCCAAGATCGTTGTTGAGGATGTGCCCGGGCAGGAGATTGTTACCATACATGGGCCGGAATTGACCGGCTTTGACCATGTCATGGACAGAGCCGGCTTGTTTCCCCATGCGATCAAAAAGGCCGATATTACACATTATGGTAATGTCATTGGTCGGCTGATCGCCCATCATGTAAATAAGAATATATATATTTACTTTTATGCCTGGGTGATTTTGTGTCTGGTTTTTTTAGCGATTGTACTTTTCATGAACACGGTTCGGTCCAAGCGAGAGATCGAGGCGAGGGTTTTAGCTCGGACGGCCGAGCTCAGGGAGGAGATCGAGGAACGCAAGAGGGTCGCCCAGGCGCTCGAGGAGAGCGAGGAGCGTTTCCAGTACGCCATGAGCGCCACCAAGGACGGGATGTGGGGGCTGTGGGACTGGGATGTCACCACCGACGATGTGTACTATAGTCCAGGGTACTATTCCGTCCTCGGCTATGCGCCCGGCGATTCTGCAATGACCGCGCAGCAGTGGCGAGACGGCATTCACCCCGCCGATCGCGAGCGAACACTCCAGGCGCTCGACGACTGCATCGAGGATCGAGCCGAGAACTTTGAAGCCGAGTTTCGCATGAAAGCAAAGACCGGCGAGTGGAAGTGGATTCTCGGCCGGGGACGCGCTGTGAGCCGCGATGAAAAAGGCAAGGCCCAGCGGCTGGTGGGAACCCATGAGGATATCACCGAGCGCAAACAGGCGGGCAAAGAGCGCCGCAGATTGGAAGCGCAGCTGCAACGCTCGGAAAAAATGGAGGTTATCGGCACGCTGGCAGGTGGTGTGGCCCATGATCTCAACAATATACTCGGGGCGATTGTGGGATATCCCGACCTCATGCTCGAAAAAATGAGTCCAGACGACCCCATGAGGGCCCACCTTGCCGCAATTAGAGAATCCGGAGAGCGGGCGGCGCTCATCGTTCAGGATCTGCTCACTTTGGCCCGAAGAGGTGTCGCGGTCACAAAACCCGAGAACCT
>JAABTR010000736.1 GCA_011389755.1 Deltaproteobacteria bacterium
ATGAGCTCCCCGCGCTCGGCAAAGCTGACCAGCATGCACTCTTGGATTTGAATCGACTCGAATATCGACAGCGTCGGGATGATGAACTTCTCGTTGCCGCAGCCCACGAGCATCCCATCGATGATCGCCAGAGTGAGCGGCAGCACGATCTTGAACGTGGTCCCCTCGCCTTGCACGCTGGTGATGGACACCCGGCCGCGCAGAGCGTCGATGTTCTTCTTGACCACGTCCATGCCGACGCCGCGCCCCGAGATCTCGGTCACCTGCTTTGCCGTGGAAAACCCCGGCGCGAAGATCATCGCGTAGACCTCAGCTTCGCTCATCCCGCCGGCCCCGCGAATGAGCCCCTGCCGCACCCCTTTGTCGATGATGGCCTGTCTATCGAGGCCTCGCCCATCGTCGGCTATCTCGATGACGATGCCGCCGCCCTCGTGGTAGGCAGACAGCCTGACAGTACCGCTCGCCGGCTTACCGGCGGCGACGCGATCTTGCGCGTCTTTTTCGATACCGTGGTCCACGGCGTTTCGGATCATGTGAACCAGCGGATCGGCGATCTGCTCGACCATGGAGCGGTCCATCTCAGTGGCCTCTCCCGAGACATCGACGCGGATCTGCTTCCCGCTCTTGCGGGCGAGATCCCGCACCATGCGAGACATCTTCTGAAACACCCCGCGCACCGGCACCATGCGCATGCCCATGCCGGTGTCCTGCAGGTCCCTCGTGATCTTCTCGAGCTGTCCCAGGTACGTCCTGACGTTTGTGGACGCCAAGGAGGCGATCTCCGGAGCGTTGGCCACCATCGATTGAACGATCACCAGCTCACCTATCATCTCGACGAGCCGGTCGACGCGTCCGAGATCCACCTTGACTGTCTCGCGGATCTTGGCGGCGGCCTTGTTGCTCTCTTGTTCCCCTGCCTTGTTGCTCTCTTGTCCCCCTGCTCGGCCCTGGGCCCTAAGCGCCTGAGCGACCTGCTTGGGCTGCGCGTCCCCCGAAGCGACGAGCTCCTCGCCCAGCTTCTTGTGTGAGCTGACCTGCTCTTCCAAGGCCCTATCGATCGCCGCCGGCGCGATACTTATGGGAGGACGGGACAATATCTTGCCCAGAGGCTCGCTGGGCAGCGCCTTGGGCAGCTCCTCTTCGGGGATCGCGTCCTGTGCGATGGCGCCCTCCAGAGCCGCCACGAGTTCGTCCAGGCCGTCGGTGTGGGGAAACGCCATCTCCTCCTCGACAGCCCTGCGGATGTTCTCGAGCATGCGCCGCATGGTCGCCGTGGAGTCGAACACCAAGTCGAGAACCGGGCCTTCCAAGCAGCGGTCACCTTGCCGCACCTGGTTGAGCAAGGTCTCGGTGATGTGCGCCAGCCGCTGGGTCTCATCGAGCTCCAAAAAGCCCGCGACGCCCTTTATCGTATGAAAAACGCGAAACAGCCCGTTGACCGACTCCGCGTCGATCCCGGCCCGCTCTATCCCGATGAGGGTCTCGTCGGTCTTTGTGAGCCCCTCTTCGCTCTCTTCGAGAAATTCCCCGATGAGAGAGACTATCTCTTCGTCCCGCTCCACCTTCTCCAAAGAGCCCGCTCGTGGAACTTCGGCAAACTGGTCTTGAGCGGGTCGGGGCGGCGCCTCGGAGCTCTTTTTCGAGGCCCCGGCGCCACGGCTGCTCGCAGGTTCTTGCAAGACGAGGCCAAAGAAGCTGTCGCCGCTCGGCTGAGGCAGCGCCAAATCCGCGTACGACTCCAGCGCTTTTGAGATCCAATCTATGACCTTGAAAACGAAATCGATCTGCCCCTTGCCGAGCCCATTATCCTCGATGAAATCCTCGAAGCAGTGGCAAACGTGCTCCAGATCATCGAGCCCCAACACGCCGGCTTCGCCCTTGAGCGTGTGTATCAGTCGCTTGATTTGACTTTGCCCGTCCGCGGCGTCCTCTTCTAGGCCCAAAGCCAGGCCCTCGAGCTCCTCGAGGACATAGGGCTGGCTCGACAAAAAATCCCTGAAGACGTTCTCGTCCACCCAGTCGGGCAGCGCAAACGCGGCCGTGGAGGTCTCGGGTGCGACTGGAGGCGTCTCGGAGGCGACCTCCGCAGTCTCGGAGCCAACCTCCGCAGTCTCGGAGGCGAATTCAGATAGCGCGGTGTAAAACTGCCCCTGGAGAGCCTGGACGCAGCTGCTCGCCTCTTCGAGCAGGGCTCCCAAGTCATCGGGATCCTGCGAGGTGAGCAGCTCACGGCAGATTTCGATGGCGACCTCGAGGCGACCGCCGAGCGCATCGTCGAGGGACTCCCTGAACCGCTCGAGGCAGGCCGCGAGCTCCTTGAGGACCCCAGCGTCTCCTTCGTCCGCGACGACGATCGCAGAGGCGAGCTCTTCGATGTACTCGGCGCTCCTCTTGTCAGCCATGTCCAACTTCTCCTCGGCTTCGAACGGTCTCGAACCCGCCTTTTGTCTCCCGCAGGCCGGCCGCGAGCGCACCGACGGCGTCGACGAACGAGGCCGCCTGCAGCGGCTTCGAGAGGGCCGCGTCCGCGCCCATGGCGCGCAGCTCGTTGAGCTCTTCTGGGGACGACCCCATCGCGATGACTTTGATGACCGCCGTGATGGGATTTTTTCTAAGCGCCCCGAGGATGTCGTGAATCCCGATGTGCCCCTTCCTGGATCCCAAAACCACCACGTCGGGCTGCCAGGTCCCGATCTGCAAAACCGCGTCGCAGACATCGCGGGGCGTGTTCACGCGGATCGCCGGGAAGGCCTCCCGAACGGCGTTTTTCAGCGCGACCAAGGTGGAGAGGTCCTCGTCAAAGACGAGCATCTTGAGCACCTTGGGGGCGCTGACCACAGCGCGCCCCTCTTGCTCGAGGAGCTCCATGAGCGTATCTCGGCGCACATGCCACGTGCCCGTGATGGGGTTTTGCTGCCCGGGGATTCGGCCCTTATTTAGGTAGTGCCTCATGGTGCGGGCGGGGATACCGATGATCTTGGCGGCCTGACCGCTCGAATAGGTCTCCTTGGCGAGTACAACACTGGCCTTACGAGGACGCCCCTCGTTCACTCGCGTGGGAGCCGCCAGTGGGCCTGTGGGTTGTTCGTCCCGAATTTCCAGCTCGGTCTTTCTCACCGCAGGCGTATCAAAGCTCATGTTCGCACCCTCTCGAGGTTACATAAAAGCGGCCGACCCGCGCGAGTCCCCAGCCTGAGCCCCGCATCAAAGTCGGCCTGCGTTTTTTCGTTAGTGCAGTTCATCCACACTTAGAGTCCGCGACTTCTCGAATGAGCCGCTTGTGACCTAGCATTCGTGCTGTCAGTTAGCGGCACTGCCGAGACAAACTTTAGAGGGAAAACGAAAAAAACGAGCTTCGACACAACCGCGGTCAGCGAAACGGGATCGGTCGATGTTCGCATCACTCATTTATAAAAATGGCGAAGAGCGCTGCGCCTCGAAGGGTGTCAATTTTCCGTCGCATTTTGTGGCTCGGCGTGACGGTCGCTCCCGATG
>JAABTR010000737.1 GCA_011389755.1 Deltaproteobacteria bacterium
ACATGACGTTCACCGGTCACGGTCGCTACGCGGTGAGCGGCACCGAGACAGCCGGAGATGTCTCCACCCTGCTGCACCAGCTCGGCCACATGCTGGGCCTCAGCCACGCGGGTGCGGGACAGGTATACTACCGAGGAGATGACCTCCAGCACAGCCACGCGCCCAACTACTGGTCTGTGATGAGCTCGGGCGTGACCCTCCCGCTTCATGAGCTGGCGGACGTGGGCGAGGGTCACATCTTGGTTGACGACGACGTGCCCCTCCTTCACGAGCAGACAAAAAGAGCCCGGCCCCCGCACTTTTCCTACGGCGCCACCATCCCCCTCGACGAGAGCGAGCTCTACGAGGACATGGGGCTCAGAGGCGGCGCCGGACCGGGTCGCGGGCTCCCGGATGTCTTTTTGTTCAAAAACATCTGCTGGACTCCCCGCGGCTTGCCCGGAGGCCCGGCGGCCGAGCAGCGCTGCGACGAGGTGTTTCCCGTGGACTGGGTGGACTGGGACCGCGGCCACGACAACACCAGCGCAGCGGTCTTCGGGGATGTCGAGCAGGCCTGCGAGTACCTGGGCTCAGGCACATGGCGCAACACGGTGCGCAACATCACCGGTACCCAGGACATCTGTTACGAACTCCTCGCGGCGCAAAACGATCTGGAGCATCTGTCCCACCTCGAGCAAAGAGCGTTTTGGCAAAACCAAAACGGCAAAATGCAGCGCCTGCTCATCGAGCCCATCGAGAGCAACCCCAGCTGGCCCCACAACGGGTACGAGCCCGATGATGAGGTTGTGCACGCAGAGCCCGAGTGATTCTGCTTCGCCCCTCACAGGGCACCCCCCCCGTAGCTAAATGCCAACCCGGAAGCTGCAAAAGTGACCAGTCCCGTTTGCTTTCGGTGAGTTTAGATGTCGAGGTTTCGCACGAACATGGCGTTGTCCTCGATGAACTCGCGGCGCGGCTCGACCTGATCCCCCATGAGGATGGTGAACAGCTCGTCCGCCTCGGTCAAGTCCTCGAGGCGCACGCGAAGAAGGGAGCGGGTCTCGGGATTCATCGTGGTCTCCCAGAGCTGGTCCGGGTTCATCTCGCCCAGACCCTTGTACCTCTGGATGGCGATGCCCTTTCGACCCACCTGCTCGGCGAGGGTCCAGAGTCGGTCTAGCGAAGCCAGGGACCGCGTTTCTCCGTCGACGACCAGCTGGAACGGTCCGGGGCCGTAGCTGGATATCTCTTCGGTGGACCGCAAGAGGTCCCGGTACTCGGGCGACGAGAAAAAGTCGAAGTCGAAGTCGTAGTAGGCGGTCTGGCCGTTGGTTCCCCCCTGCATGCGGATGAGGTAGCTGCCGGAGACATCGTTCATGACGAATTCGAAGGCCTCTTCGGGCTTGCCTAGCCGGGCGGCGACGCGCGAGATGATCGCCTCCGCTTCGGCTTTGTCCGACAGCGCCTTGTGGTTCATCCCCTCGGCCGCGAAGGCCACAACAAAGGCCGGCTCGCTGCGGCGCGAGAGGCGATCGATGATGGCACGGCGCTTGGCCGCTTTGCGGATGAGATCCTCGGTGCGCTCCTGTGCGACCGGGCTGCCGGTGTCATCGAGCATGAGGATGGACGTGGCGGCCGAGCTGATGATGAACTCCTGGAAGGCCGGCTCATCTTTGACATAGACGTCGCGTTTGCCTTTTTTGAGCCGGTACAAAGGTGGCTGCGCGATGAAGAGGTGCCCCTGCTCGACGATCTTGCGCATTTTGCGAAAGAAGAAGGTGAGCAACAACGTGCGGAT
Source organism: Deltaproteobacteria bacterium (assembly GCA_011389755.1). Lineage (GTDB taxonomy): Bacteria > Myxococcota_A > Polyangia > JAAYKL01 > JAAYKL01 > JAABTR01. Next base: position 1,778 of record JAABTR010000737.1, read on the forward strand.
GTGGGCTCCGTCCACGTCGGCGTCTGTCATGATGATGATCTTGTGGTAACGCAGCTTCTCGTATTTGAACGAGTCCTCGCCCACTCCCGTGCCCATCGCCGTGATGAGGTAGGTGATCTCCTGAGAGGCCAGCATCTTCTCGAGGCGGGCCTTCTCCACGTTCAGAATTTTTCCCCGAAGCGGCAAGATCGCCTGAAAGCGCCGCTCGCGGCCTTGCTTTGCCGAGCCGCCCGCCGAGTCGCCCTCGACGATATAGAGCTCGCACTCGGCCGGGTCCTTGGACTGGCAGTCGGCCAGCTTGCCGGGCAGCGAGGCCGAGTCCAGGGCGCCCTTGCGGTTGACCATCTCCCGGGCCTTGCGAGCCGCCTCGCGGGCCCTGGAGGCCTGCAGAGCCTTCTCGACGATAGCGCGGGCGGTCTTGGGGTTCTGCTCGAAGAAATTGCCCAGGTGCTCGTTCACGGTGGCCTCGACGATGCTCCTGACCTCGTTATTGATGAGCTTTTCCTTGGGCTGATTGTTGAAAGAGGGATCCGGGTGCTTGATGGCCACCACGGCGGTGAGGCCCTCGCGCACGTCTTCGCCGGAGAGGGCCGACTGACCCTCCTTGATGAGCCTGTTCTCCACCGCCCACCCGTTGAGGGTCCGCGTCAGGGCTGAGCGAAGACCCGTCAGATGCGTGCCGCCGTCGCGGTTGTAAATGGCGTTGGTGTAGCAGAAGATCGTCTCTTGATAGGTCTCGCTCCACTGCAGCGCCACTTCGACCAGGATCTCGTCTCGCTCGTCCTGGATGGAGATGACCTCGGAGTGGATAGGGGTCTTGCTCTTGTTGAGCAGCTGCACGAAAGACAAGATCCCGCCTTCGTAGTGGAAGTCGTGCTTCTTGTCTTCGACGCGCTCGTCCACCACGATAATGCGGACGCCCGCGTTGAGAAAGGCCAGATCGCGCAGGCGGGTCGAGAGCGTCTCGAAGGAGAACTCATTGCCCTTGAAGATGTCCGGATCGGCTTTGAACGTGATTCGGGAGCCCCTCTTGCTGCTGGGCCCGATGCACGCCAGATCGCTCTTGGGAGCGCCCCGATCGTACTCCTGGTACCACGCCTGGCCGTCCCGCCAGATCTCCAAGTTGAGGTATTCGGACAGCGCGTTCACGCAGGACACACCGACGCCGTGCAAGCCCCCCGAGTACTTGTACGAGTCGTCGCTGAATTTGGCGCCGGCGTGGAGGGTGGTCATCACCACCTCGGCCGCGGATCTGCCCTCCTGTTCGTGATAATCCACGGGGATGCCCCGGCCGTTATCCTCAACGCTGACGCTGCCGTCGTAACGTATAATCACGTTTATGATGTCGCAGAACCCGGCGAGGTGTTCGTCGATGGCGTTGTCCACCACCTCGTAGACCATGTGATGGAGACCCTCGGGAGACTCGACGTCGCCGATGTACATGCCGGGGCGTTTGCGCACGGCCTGCAGACCGTGAAGGACGGTAATCTCCTTCGCGCCATAATCGCCGTTGTGGGCGCCGTTCGATTTGGTTTCGGTGACAATCGGTTTGTCGATGTTGTCGGTCATGTAAAAATCCTTGGATTACGAATCTTAGAGTCGAAGATGACGATGTTCTTATACCATGCTTTTATAAAAAACGTTGATCTAAAACGTTTACGTAAAGCGCAAAATTCAATCCAATTCCGACTCCTTTGCAGGTCATTTGCCGACTTTG
>JAABTR010000138.1 GCA_011389755.1 Deltaproteobacteria bacterium
GGCGGTACGGTGAAGTCGAGGAGCTGTTGTTGGACGCCGCGCAGATCTGTGACGAGCCGGAGATCCTCGAGGAGATCCAGCGGCGACGGGAGCGTTGCACCGTAGGCGAGGTTCGAGAAGAAGAACACGGGCACGAGCTGTCTGAGGACGAGCTCCTCGAGATCATCGCGGGGACGTGGGTCGATGGCCAAAGGGATGAGTACGCGGCGTGCTTCGACTTCATCCGGGAGGCGCTGGTCAGGGCCCATGACGGCGAGCACGAGCAGGCCGCCAAGATGCTCGAGGAGGTCGTCGACGCAAATGAGCTCCCGGTCACGCCGCGGTACCTGCACTTCGAGATCGCCAAGGAGCTTCTGGCCGCGGGCGCCTTTGAGCGGGCCCTCGAGCGCCTCGGCGCCTTCGATCGCGCGACCGTCGAGCTGGAGGTCAACCCCGAGCTGCGCATCGGGGCTTCTCATATTCGGGCGGGGTGTCTCACCGCCCTCGAGCGCCACGAGGAGGCCAAGGCCGAATACATCCGGGCTACGAAGCTCGTGCCCGAAGAGCACCGCGTCTTCTTGGCGCTCGGGTCGTACTTGAGACTTCACGGCGAGTACGAACCGGCGCTGCGGGCGCTTCTGCGCGCCGCGAAGCTGATGGGGCAGATGCAACCGGATTTCACCGTCATAAGGGAGCTCGGCATGACCTACTTGGCCCTCGATCGCAAAGAGGAGGCCTTCAGCAATCTCTCGGCGGTCATCGAGCACCAGGCCTCCCGCGGGGAGCACGATCGACTCGACCCGGAGAGCGCCTTGGTGCTGGCCAAGCTCCACGAAGAAAAAGGCGAGCTCGACAGGGCCGCGGATCTCTTCCGCCATCTGGCCACCGGGTACGATACGAAGAATCATTTCCTCTACAACTTCGAGGCCGCCCGGCTTTTGAAGAAGATCGGCAGCGCCGCCCACCTGGTCGAGCGTTACGCCGTTCGCGCCGCGGAAGTGTCTGCGGACGAGCAGCAAAGGGAAAAGGCGCTGGCGCTGCGGGGCGCCCGGTGATGACAGGGCGGTGTCTCGCGGCTCTAGCCTGTTTGGTTTCGATGATCCCCCAAGGGGCGCGGGCAGATAGGGAGCGCCTGGAGGACATCGTGGATATCCCCGTGTTCACCCGAGGCGATGACCGGGTGGCGGGGATCACCCTGGCTCCCATCGAAGACGGCCGCCTCGGCGAGGTTGGCTACGGCTCTGCTCCTTGCGCCCGCGCTCTCGATGAGATCGCGGACCTGGGCGCGTCGTGGATATCGCTCACCCCGTTCGGCCGCATGGACGATGTGACGAGCGTGGACATCCAGCACGACTTCGAGATTCCTGTCTCGGATAACGAGCAGATGATGAGAGACACCGCTCGGTTGGCCCGCGATCGGGGGTTGCGCGTGGCCCTCATCCCCCACATCTACGTCATGTCCGGCGGCTGGAGGGGCAGGATCGAGCCCGATGGCCCAATGGGATGGCGGCGGTGGTTCGACGAGTACGAGCGCTTCGTGCTGCGTTTCGCGAAGCTGGCCGAAGAGATTGGAGCGGACCTTTTTTCCATCGGGGTGGAGTTCAAGAGCTCCTCGAATTTCCGCGAGCGCGACTGGCGGCGCATCATCTCCAAAGTGCGCGAAAGCTTCACCGGCCCGCTGACCTACTCGGCCAACTGGGACGAGGTCGATGAGGTCGCGTTTTGGGACGCGCTCGACCTTTTGGGTGTCAACGGCTTTTGGCCGCTCGCGCAAAAACCGGGGGACGGTCTCGACGAGATGTCGGCGAGGTCCAAAGCCGTCGCGTCTGAGCTCGAGCGGCTCTATGCGCGGTACGGCAAGCCGGTGCTGCTGACCGAGTTCGGCGTGAAATCGGCGACTGACGCGGCCGTGGCTCCTTGGGAGTGGCCGGAGCACTGCGGTGAGCTGTCCTACGATGAGGAGTACCAAGCGCGCGCCTATCACGCGCTGCTGTCCACCTTGTCTCAAGAGCCGTGGTTCGCCGGACTATTCGTATGGAAGTACTTCAGCGACCCCTATGACGAGACTCAAGAAGCGCCCGCCGGTTTCTCTCCCCGCGGTAAGTCGGCCGAGAGTGTTCTGTCTTGCTGGTTGTCCGCGCCAAGCGACTGTTTTTCACTCGATCCCCTCGGTCCCCTTCAGGTCTACAGCAGTCGGTCATTATCTGCGCGATGAGCGCCAGAGCCGCCTGTGTCGGCGATGCCGGGCGTTAAGTCATCGACCGCTTTCGATATCGAAGGTCGACGGGTGTATACTCGGGTGCAGTGCTTGTGCGATACGAAACCGGGCTTTCACACCGAGAACGTTCGATGAGCTTCGAGCTCGCGGCGGAGGTGCGCCTTGGCTAGGAAGATCGCGCTTATCGCGTTCGCCGTGACGGCGCTGCTGGGCATCGCTTTCGCCGGAGTGCTGTGGTGGGCGACCTCCGAGTGGGGATCCCACCGCATCTCACAGGAGCTGCGCGGCCGGGTTCGCGAGCTAAGCGGTCTCGATATTACTTTTGAGGGGCTCGAGGTCGATTTTTTTCCGCCTCGCATCCGCGTGACAAGAGTGCTGGCCCGTCATCTTGAGCTGGATCTGTCGTGCAGGGCCGACGAGGCCGAGTTTGCCCCCGATGCGCTCGAGCTTTTGGCAGGCAGGCTCTCCATCGATGAGATTTACGTGGGTCAGCCATCTTGCCGGGGACGCCTCGGCCAAGAGCAGGTGGAAATCCTGCGCGAGGCCCTGGCGGGCTCCCAAGGGGATAAGCCCTTCGATCTGGGGGATTTGCCGAAGTTTGACGGGTTGGCGGTGGCCGACGCGACGCTGGAGCTTTTGCTGGACGATGTCGAGGGGCTCGGCGATCTTAGCGTCGGCATCAAAGGCCTCGGCCTCGACATTACAGGTGGCGATTCAAGTATCGTGATACGGGGGTTGTGGCAGCGAATAGACGTGGGCTGGAGCAGCGAAGATGGGCAGCGGCATCTGGAAGAGTCGGCCGAGGGTCTGAAGTTTCGGGCCACGCTCCAGAACGAAGGGGTCGATGTGCGGCATCTGAGCGTGAAGGCGCCGGGGGTCGTGCTGGTCGTCAACGACGCCCACGTCCCCTTCCCGCTCTTCCCGACAGGTCCCCAAGTGGCCGATGTCTCCTTGGAGCTGGGGTTGGACGCGGCGCAGCGCATCCCCTTGGAGCTGCCCCAGCTCTATGGCACCGCGTCCTACCACGGTCAGCTGTCGGTCAGCCGGACGGCGCAGGGAAAACTTGCGGCGACGGGGCGCGGGCGGCTCACCCTCGCGAAGGTCTCCGTGGATGACTTCGTCATCGGGGACCTCGATGGGCTCTTTTCTCTGACCCCCAAGGGACTGTCGTTCGCGCAGACGGAGATACGCACCGCCGACGGGATGCTCACGGTCTCCGGCGACATCGAGTTCGACGAACAGCTGACGACAAAACTCGACGCGCGCCTCGAGCGCGTGGAGCTGGCCAGGCTGCTCGAGCAATTGACGGTCTCCGACTCCCATGTGGTGCAGCGCATGTCGGGGCAGGTTCACATGGAAGGGGGGCTCGCGCCTCTGCGGCTCTTCGGCCCTGTGGATCTGGAGGTGGAGGATCATCAGGTTCTCCTCGGCAGCTTTCGAGCATCGTCCCCCAAAAAAGCCCTCGAGCTTCCGCGGGTGCAGGTGAAGGGAAAAGTTCACGTCACGGACAAAATTATCTCCGGGAACGACCTCACGGTCCGCTGCGCGCGCAACAGCGTGGGGGTGGACATGAGGTTCGACCTGCCAAGCGCCTCCTGGCGCCTCGAAGCCGAGTCGCCGGATTTTTATCTCAGCGATATCGGGGCGATCGCGGGGTTCGATGTCGCGGGGCGCGGGCCGCTCAGGGCTCGGATCCACGGGCTCTTGTCCAACCCTCGCATCGAGGGCCACGTCAGCTTCGACGACTTTTCATTCGAGGGCGTGGCCGCGGATCGCCTGGATGCCGATATCAGCTTCCACGACCTCGTGTTGGCGTTCGAGGATGTCACGGCGAGCCTCGGCAAGGGGCGCATCTCGGCGCCGCGGGTGGGGTTTGATTTTTCGGGTCCCGAGACCGTGGCTTTGCAGACCGACGCGCAGCTCGAGAGCGTCTCCATCCAGCGCATGGCGAAGGCGCTGTCCACCGACCTGACCGGTTGGGGCGAGCCCAGCGGTTTGTTGAACGGAGCCGTGAGGGTCGAGTTCGAGAGCGGCCAGACCGACCATCTCGTCGTCGATGCCCGCGTGCGCCATGAAGAGCTCGTGATCGCCGAGGAGCGTTTCGGCTCCGACGCGCTCGCGTTTCGGTACGAAGACGGGGCGGTCCTCGTCGAGGAGCTGGGCTTGCCGAAAGGATCGGGGATCGTCTCGATCACCGGGAAGGTGGAGCGAGATGAGACCCTCGCTGTGACCGTGATAGCGACGGGCATCCCGGCTGAGTCCATCGACCACCCGCAGGTCAAGAGGCTGAAACTCAAGGTGAAGGCTCAGGCCTTTGCGACCATCACAGGAACCCTGGACAGCCCTCGAGCCAGGGCGCGGGTGCGTCTGAGCGAGACCGAGTACGCCCAGGGGCGATACGGTCCTTCACAGTTCGAGCTTTTTCTCGACGGGAAGATTCTGACAGGTCGAGGGTCGCTGGCCGGCAAAAAGGTGGTGCTGGAGCACGGCAGGTTGGATCTTAGCGACGGCGCGTACCGCGTGGAGGGCTTCGTCAACGGGCTCGAGCTGCTCGAGCCGCTCGAGCTGAAGCCGCAAAACGGTCGGGGACAGGTGGTCGTGACCGGAGAGGTTGCTGCCGAGGGCGTCGGCGGATCTCTGGAGAGCCTGTCGGGGCATGCGGAGATCAACAAGGTGCGGGTGGCGGTCGACGAGCTGAGTTTCGAAAACGACGTCCCGCTGAAGTTGGAGGTGCGCGGCGGCCGTATCCGAGTCGGCGAAACCGAGTTCTCGGGGCGAGATGTGAGCTTCGATGTCGGTGGTTTCGTGGGACCTCGGCGGATCGATCTGCAGGCTCGCGGAACCGTTCGCCTCGCCTCGATCGACACCCTGGTAGGTGCGCTGAAGAAGACAAAAGGGCGGCTTGTGTTCGGGCTGTTCCTCAAGGGACGGCTCGAGAGCCCGCGACTGACCGGGAAGGCTGAGCTCGTGGACGCTGGGTTTGAGGTGGCGGGTTTTCCCTATCCCATCGAGAATATCTCGGGGAAGGTCGATCTGTTGCCTCGGGTCGTCCGCTTTGTCGGGTTTGGAGCAGAGACGGCGGGGGGGAAGCTGGAGGCGGACGGGGAGCTGCGGCTGGCACACGGAGACGAGCCCACCGACTACGTTTTTCGGCTGCGAGCCGACTCTGTGGACCTCGCGCTCATCGAGGATCTGAGATTCAAAGCCTCCACCATGGGCCAGGGGCTCGTGCTTCGGGCGCCGCCGCAAGGTGGTCTGCCGACAGTTACAGGAGACGTTGAGGTGCGCGAGCTTCGGTTCACCCATGACATTCGGGTCCTGGAGCTGTCCGAGCTGTCGGTCGACAGGCTCAGCGGCACCAAGACACACACATCGAGGCCGAAGCTGGTCGACGAAAAAGCAGATGTCTTCGCGTTCGACGTCGCGCTGCACGGCGAACGCGACCTGCAGGCGCGCAACAACCTGTTCGATGTGGACCTCGCCATCGACGATCGCGAGAACCCGCTCAGGCTGGTCGGCACCAACCAGTCCTTCGGCTTTCTCGGGAGGGTCTATGGTCAAGACGGCATCGTGCGCTTTGCCGGCAAGCGCTTCGAGGTCACCTACGGGCTCGTGGAGTTTAGGGATCCGGACAGACCGGAGAACCCCTACTTCCGGGTGACGGCCGACGGCCAGCTGCGCGACTGGAAGATCACGATGACCGCGGAGGGCACCGTGGATGAATACGAGCTGCGCTTTGCCTCGCAGCCTTACCTGCCCAAAGAGGACATCGTGTTCGTGATCCTGACCGGGTTGACCCGGGCGGAGAATCGTCAATTCGGGGGCGGAGCCGGGATCAGCTTAGGGGCCCCGATCTTGGGCCAGCTCGGCCCCGGTGGAGGCGCTATCCCATTGGAGGTCCAGGTCTATAACGAATACTCCGACAAGGCCGGGACGGACACGACGCGCATCGCCCTGGGCCAGTGGCTCAACAAGAACGTGTGGGTCTCTGTTTCGTCGAGCATTGGACAAGAACGAGACGTGGAGGCCAATCTCGACTACAAGATCAACGACAAATTCGCCGCGTCGGCGGGTTATGAGAACGACAACGAGGGACAGGTCGGCAACCTGGGTGTCGATCTGAAATTTCGCTTGGAGTTTTGATGCGCCTCGTCTCAGTTGGTTTTGGGATCGTCTTTTTTTTGGCGGCGGCGGCAGATGCCGCCGCCCAAGAAGACGCGAGGCAATCTCGTCGCGCACAAAGAGTGCTCAGACACATTGAAGGTCTCTCCCAGGTTGAGCTTCCCAAGGAGCCGGATGCGCCGCGGATCGCCGACGCCGAAACGTGGGACGCGCTCGAAGGGGCGACGGTCGAGGGTGTCGAGGCGCTCGAGTCTCCGGCCGGGTTCGATCCGGTGGATGACGCGGACATCCCGCCGGGCACCGCGTTTA
>JAABTR010000139.1 GCA_011389755.1 Deltaproteobacteria bacterium
GCCCGGAGCTCTACACGCGAATTCGTGTCCCGGGCTGGCCCAAAGAGGTTTCGCACACCTTGATCTTGCGGGGCTTGGGGCTCAAGGCGGACATGGTCCGGGACCGGGAACGCGCCGAGAAGGCCGCCTCTCAGATCGCGGCAAAGCTCTCAGAGCACGGTTTCTACGACGCCGAGATAGAGTCTTCGCGCGAGACCCGAAAGGGACCCTACTCCTTCGATCTCATCATCCCCGTAAACACGGGGGTGCGGTCCGTTTTGGAGTTCGTCGGCAATAGGCACATCAGGGAACATAGGCTGAGGCGCGAGCTCCTCGAGGAGGGCGGGTTCAACACGGCCCCGGCGACGTTGACGCGCGCGGCGGGCGGTCTGGAGCAGCTTTATAGACGAAAGGGCTTTTTTCACGCCGAGGTTGCGGTGGAGCGGGAATGCGTCGGCGCCGAGGGAGAGCTCATCCACCTCACACCCGGCGGGGCGTGCCCTCGAGACGCGCTCTTGCGAATCGTGCGGTTCATCGTCGACGAAGGGCCCACCGTGGTGGTTCGCGACGTGCGGTTTTTCGGCAACGACTCCTTTTCAGACGAGCGTCTCGAGGCGGAGCTCAGGGCGTTCATGACGGAGCGTCTCAAAGCGTCGAGCTTGCTTCGGCCCTTGGACACCCAGACCGCCGACGAACTTGGGCTGTCGGATAGGCGCCCCCCGGAGCTCGAGGGACACCGAGGCACCGGCGCTCCTTGGGGCGAGCCGAGCAGCATCTACGTTCCTGAGCTCTACGCCGAAGCGATGGTTCATCTGGCGGAGATGCACGCGGAGCAGGGGTTTTTGTCCGCGAAGGTCACGGATGCGTGTCGCGTCGGCGAAATAGACGCCGTCGAGCTCAAGGGAGCCACGTTCCGACCGGTGCAGGTGGGCCGGGTGAGCTCGGGTTTCCTGAGCAAAGGGGACGGGGACGATGGGACACGGCCCTGTGTCCGGATGAGCGAAGAACTCGACGAGCTCATCGTGGACGTGTTCGTGAGCGAAGGTCCCAGGACCGAGCTGAGCGAGCTGCTCTTCGAGGGCAACACGGTGCTCTCCTCTCGGGCCCTTCAAGACGCAGCCGGGCTCGCTATGGGCCAGCCGTACAATGAGTTCAGGCTTCGGCAGGCCGCTCGGGAGATGAGGGCGCTCTACCAGGCCGGCGGGTATATGTTTGCGCAGGTGCATTGGGACAAGTCGTTTTCGGCGGACATGCGCCGCGCCAGGGTGGCCTTTCGCCTCGAGGAAGGTCCCCAGGCGCGGGTGGGCAGCGTCTTGGTCGAAGGGGCGGCCACCACATCGCGCTCCATACTCTTGGATCGGCTGACCCTGGACCCGGGGGATGTCATCACTCCGGGCGAGCTGGACGAATCGGGGCAGCGGCTCATGGAGCTGGGGGTCCTCGACAGCGCGACGGTCCAGATGGTTCAGCCCGATTTCCCCTCGACGGTCAAAAACCTCAAGGTTCGAGTGACCGAGGGGAAACCGCAATATCTCGAGCTCAGGGCGGGGATCGCCACGGTCGAAGGGTTGCGGGGCGGATTCGAGTACGGGTACCGCAATATCGGCGGTTGGGCTCTGAGCGCCAGGCTCCGCGCTCGCGCCAACTACCGGCTCTTCTTCATCGGCACTCCGGATTTTGAGCGCCGCTACCGGGAGCTGGGATCTTTGGGGGATCAGCTCGAACATCACCTGATGGTCGGGGTCGGCCAACCTTTTCTCCCCGGCACAGGCGGCCTGCTGGGTTGGGGGATCGACGCCATCAAGGAGCAGCTCAACGAGCCCGCTTTCAGCGCCGATCGAATCACCACGTTTGTCCGATTGACATCGACGTTCGGCCTTGGAGACTTTCGGCGGGCTCTCGTCGTGGAGCTGCGCACCGGGCTCGAGTTCAGTGACATTTCGGTCGCGCAGGAGGTCACCGACCCTCGTTTCGCCCGTTACTCACGCATCCCCGAGGATCAGTCGACCTTTTGGGTCACGGGAGTCAAGATCACGACCGATCTGCGGGACCACCCTTTCTACCCCTCCCGTGGTTTCTTGGCCGTCCTCACGGGGGACTGGGTCCGCTCCCTCGAGCCGTTCGCGCTCAAGAAGGACGCGGCGACCGGAGAGGTCGAGGTCTCCACCTCGAATCTGCTTAGAACACAAGCGACGTTGTCCGGGTATGTCCCTGTGGTGGGACGGGAGCTCGTCTTGGCGTTGTCGGCGACGGTGGGATACATCTTTCACCTCGAGCCAGGCTCGACCACTTGGGCGGACAGGTACTTCTACGTGGGTGGGGTCGACACCCTGAGGGGGTTTCCCGAGGAGTCGCTGGTCCCCGAAGATATCTACCAGGCGTGGAAGGACTCCTTGCCCTACGCCGACGAGGCGAGCAACCTACGCCAGTACAGGGGCGGTGAGTCGATGTTCGTGGTGCGCGTTGAGCTGCGCTACCCGCTGGCTCAGGGGTTTTACGGAGCCGCGTTCACGGAGGCCGGGAACCTGTGGCGAGCCCGCGAAAAGATGGGCGACGTGCTGACCTGGGATCCCCTGCGCGTCAATCTGCGACCGGTGGCCGGTGCGGGGCTTCGCTACCTGACCCCGCTTGGACCTTTGTCTTTCGATCTGGGGGGCAACCTCGACAGGCGCCCCCATGAAGATCGGCTCTATTGGTATCTGTCCATCGGCACCGCCTTCTAGATCGGAAGGCTCAGGCCAGACGGGCTCTTTCGTGGAAAACAGGAAGGAAAGGCAAGGGACCCGGGACGCTCGCGTTAGATGAGCGTTTTGACCAGCGTCGTCGTCTGGTCCGCCTTGACGGTCACGCTGTACTTTTTCTTGATGTTGTAAGTGGGGTTTTCCACAATGACCCTGTAGGTGCCGGCTCGAAGCTTGTGGTTGACCAGCGGCGTGTTCTTGATGAACTGGCCGTTGATGTAGACTTTGGACCACGGCCTCGTCTGGACGGACAACATGCCGAAACCGCCGCCTGCGTCTTCGGATTTTGTGCTTTTCTTGGCGGGGCTTGCGCGGCGATTCTTTCTTGGGCTGGGCGCGCGCTCTCTGCGGGCGACGCGCTCCTCTTTTTCGACGGGGCTCAGGGTGAAAGCCTGCAAAGAGATCTTTTCCTTGCCGGGTTCGATCTCCAGCGGCTCCTCCACTGTTTCGTAGCCGTCTTTTTGGAGCCGGATGCGGTACTCACCGGTGGTGTCGACGACCGCTTGAGTGGGCGTCTTGCCGAGTCTCTTTTCTTCTTTTCCGCTCAAGAGGGTCGCCTTGGCGCCCTCGGGGTCGGAGTTGACGGTTATCTCCACCTCCTTGAGATCGAGCACCGTGGTCGCCAGACGCGTGATCTTACCTTCGGTCACATCAATCTCGATGGTCTTCGCGGCGTACTTGTCGCCTTTCGAGACTCGTATCTGATGCGTTCCAGGCTCCAAAGTTGACACGGTGACCGGAGTTTTCTCTTCGTGGGGCCTATTGTCGATGAAGACGCGCGCGCCGGGAGGCTCGGTCTCCAAGAAGAAACCGGTTTGCGGGCGGTCCAGGGTGACTTTCCGGTTGATGATCCCCTCGTTGCCCCTGAGCTGGAACCTGAGGTTGCTGTCGTCGTAGCCGCTCTTTTTAATGAGGATGCTGTGCTCTCCGGCCGCGAGATCGCCGATAGTGAAAGGAGACACGTTGCCCGGCAGCTCCCTGGCGCCGTCGATGATGACCTTGAGGTCTTCGCTTGGCTCCACGGTCAGCTTGATGGTCGCCTTCTTTTCATTTCCGAATAAGAGGATCATGGCCACGACGACCGTGACGACGACCAGCAAGGCGCCCGCCGCGAGAACCAAGGGCATCAGGTTGAGAGATTTTTTGTTTTGGGAGATCGGCGCAGAATCGGGCGGGGTGTAGGCCTCGCTGGGTCTGGATGCCACCGGCGCGGGCCGCGACGATTTAGGTGGCGCAGGTTCTGCAATGTTTGCCGCCTTCTGAGCCAAGGCCGCCCGCGCCATCTCAGCCGCGTTCTCCTTGCTGTAGATGTTGGTGGGGGGCTCGTCGTCGTCCCAGTCGTCCATCTGCAACATGGGATTTCCCTGGGCACTGGGCTGGGCAGGGGTCGCCACGTGACCGCTGGAGAGATCCGCGGGGAGCTCTCGCTGCATCCCCTGCCCGGGAGGCGGCATGGAACCGGGCCCCGGCATGCCCAGCATGGTCCGCTTGGCGTTGCTCCGCGGCTGTGCCTGAGAGCGGGAAATCGCCGACGCGTACTGGTGGGGCGATGGCGGAGAGGTCACCCGCGGGGTCGGCGGTGGCGCGCTCGCTCTGGGAGGGGCCGGCGGCGCACCGGGCCGAGAGGGCCCTCGGGCGCCCGGGCGGGAGGCGACCTTGGGCGGCGGTGGGACGGTCGAGCGAACGAGCTCACCTGAGACGTCGTTGCTCAACGACTCTTTGTCGATCTCGTCTCGAAAAACCTCCTGCATGAAAGCGGCGAGGTCTTTGCGGGCGAAGAAATTGCCCGAGGTGTACATCCAGCTTTGCAGATCGTCATGGAGATCCATCGCCGACTGGTAGCGGTCTTCCACCTCCTTGCTCAGCGTTTTGAGCACGATCTTCTCGAGGTCCGGCGGGATGCGCCTGTTGTAATGAGAAGGGGGAATGATCTCGACGTTGCGCACTTTCTCGAGGGTGGAGAAATCGCTCTCACCGACGAACAGCCGTTCACCGGTGATCATCTCCCACATGCAGATCCCGACGGCGAAGATGTCGGAGCGGCGGTCGAGGGGCAGACCGCGAACCTGCTCGGGGGACATGTAGCCGAACTTGCCCTTGAGGATACCGGCCTGTGTCTTGCCCGCTTTGCCCGCGGCTTTGGCGATGCCGAAGTCGATGAGCTTCATCTCTCCGTCGTAGGAGATGAGGATGTTTTGAGGGGAGACGTCTCTGTGAACCAGGTTCAGATCTCGGCCCGCGCCGTCTTTTTTGTTGTGGGCGTAGTCCAGCCCCTCGCAGACCTTCATGGTGATGTAGACCGCCATGGAGATCGGGACCGCCTGGCCGTTTTTGCGCAGTCGCTCGAAGATGGTGCGCATGTCGCGACCGGAAACGTACTCGAGCGCGATAAAATAGGAATCGCCGACTTTGCCGAGGTCGAAAATTTGAGCGATATTAGCGTGCTGGAGCTGAACCGCGATCTTCGCCTCGTCGATGAACATCGTGATGAACTCTTCGTCCTCAGCGATGCTCGGGAGGATTCTCTTGACGGCGATTAAACGCTCGAAGCCCTCGACGCCGAAAGCCTTCGCCTTGAAGACTTCGGCCATTCCTCCGACGCTGATGCGATCCAACAAGTAATATTTGCCAAAAGGAATCGGCTTTTTCACGAGGAATCTCCGAATGTTTTATTGACTTGGTCCTCGATGCAAAATATCTCACGCAGACCTACCAAAGTCAAACTTCTGCGGTCCTTCAAGGCGGGGCCCGGCTCCGGCTTTCCGCCCGCGGAGGCCCTGGGGCGCCCCCGTGAAAGGGTCGGGAGAGGCGGCGGTTTTCGCTATTTTGGTGGGATTCTCTTTGAGGTTGAACACAATGCTCCGAATTGATAATGATTGAGACTAGGTTGAAGGCATGCGGGCAGAAAAAAGCGATCTTCGCGCGTCTATTCGAGGCGCAGCGTGGGCCGTGCGAAGCCTCGCCTCTGCTTTACATGATGACTGACGAGGAGGACGATGCGCAATCTGTCGCTATTAGTGCTGTGTCTGGCTTTGTTCAGCGCTTCAGCGTGGGCACAAAGCAGCCGCAAGGAGACTCGGGACGCCATTCACAAGCTGCAAAGTCCCAACCCTCAAGAGGTTTTGATGAGCGTGCAGATGCTCGGTGCGTCTGGCTCCAAAGAGGCGGTCGGTCCTCTCATCGACCTCTTGCGGACCGGCCCGCGCAGCGATGTGACGAACGCCGCCATTGAGGCCCTGGGCACCCTGGGCCGGGACAAAGCGGTTCCGATCCTCATCGAGTACATGGGGCACAGGCGG
>JAABTR010000140.1 GCA_011389755.1 Deltaproteobacteria bacterium
GCGCGGATGGCCGCCATCTTTGCCCTCGAAAATTTCAAGGGTAAACAGGTGACCACGGCCCTCGAGGAGGCGCTTCGCGACTCGGACAAACAGGTTCGGGCCACCGCCGCGCTCTCTTTGGGGAAACGGGGGAGCGCCGAGTCGGTGCCGATCTTGTTTCAAGCGTTTGATCGAGGCGTTTTGGAGGCAGCCATCGCGGTGGGGCAGATCGGGGGCCCAAATGACGCTGCGAAGCTGGCCGAGTACTTGGGCAAAGTCGATGTGACCCGCCTTCTGCCCGGCTTCGACGAGTTTTTACGCAGGGCCGATTTTTCAGACAAGGCGAAGTTGAATATTCTCGACCAGCTCTTTGAGCTGGCCGGCCCGGAGGTTAAGAAATTCGCGGTGGCTTACAAAGCCTCCTTCCCAGAGGGGACCGACGAGGACGCGAATGCCCTTTACAAGAAGGTCTCCCGCATGGTGCGTCAGATTCAGGAGGACTAGCAGATGGTCGTTCGTAGAGCTTTGGGCTTTTTAAAATCGGCAGCGATTGGCGTGTCCGTGATATTTTGCTTCGGCGCAGCCGGTGAGATCTGCGGCAGCTTTTTCGACACAACCGCTTCGGCGTTTGGAACGAGTTTTCCGGACAACAACCCCGAAGACATGCGCAAAGTGGTCAAACGTCTGGCCAAGAACGCAGAGGTGGGACCGGCCACACCCAAAAACCGGTTGGGACGCCCTGTCGCAGTGTTGGTGGCCGAGGGCGAACCCCGAAGGGTGATCGCCGTCGACCTGCAAGGCGGCGCGTCGGTGTGGAGCCGAGACCTTCCGGTCCACTCCCACGTCACCATCGGTGGTGACACTGCGATTTTTGTCTCCGGCAACGATGTGGTCGCCCTGAGCTTGGCCGACGGGCGCACGCTGTGGGACTATGAGATCGACGAAGGCTGGGAATACCGCGGCGCCGCGGCTGACCGCGGCGTTGTGGTCTTCAGCATCGGTGTCGGCGGCGAAGACGAGGGCGGCTACGGCGTCGGGCGTCTCATCGCGCTCAAAGAAGAGACCGGCGGCACGCTCTGGGAGAACAACTCCGGCGGTGGCCTGCTCGGCGAGCCCGAGATCGAGGGCAAGATGGTCTTCGTGCCGTGGGACAGGCAGAAGGTGGCCGTCCTCGATCTCTACGAGGGGCGGGAGATCGCCCGGGTCCGCGGTGACGACTACCCCATTCATTACGTGGAAGCCGAGGCCGGCGTCGCCTACTTTGGCTCCAACTCCACGGCGAGGGCGGTGGCCACGCTGCTGCGCTTCGACGAGGCCGCGGCGACCGGAAAAAAAGAGGGGTCCACCGTCTTCGTGCCTCAGCTCGCCGAGGTCCCAGGCGATCCCGGCTTCGATCGGGACGCTTTTTCGAGGCCCTCCGCGGGGCGTTCCGCGCGGGAGAAGATTCGGTTTCACTGGCAACCGGCCCCCGCACCCCCCGGAGAGATAGCCATGGCCGACGGCGCGTTCTACCTCCACTACTGGAGGTACATCATCGCTTTCGACGCGCAGACCAGCGATGTCCGGTGGACCTACCGGTCCTCGAAGGATATCGAGAGCATGGACGCGGTGGCGGGCGGCGTGGTGGGAGTGGACTCGTCCGGGCGCCTGTTCTTCGTCAACGCGCAGACCGGCGCTGAGGTTTGGGCTCACGACACCGGGGCCAAGGTCCTGACCGCCGCGTTCGACGCCGCCGGGGTCAACACGGGCTCCGGCGGGATGGGGACCAAACCCCTCGACGGACTGCGGGAGATCCTGTGGGACAAAGACAACCGCATGCTCCCTATCCGGGCCTACGCGGCGATGCTGCTAGCCGACCTGCCCGAGCCGAAGGTCACCGAGAACCTGCTGGAGGTCTACTCGGACGCCTCGACGCCTGTGGGGCTTCGCAAAGCCGTGGTCAAAGCGCTCAAGAAGCGCAACACCGGAGCTCAGTACCTGGTGGCCGCCCTGCACATGCGCTACGATTTCCTCGAACAGACCCATCCGGCGCCCATGGACGTGGTGGCGCCCGCGCTCGTGAACATGGGGGAGCGGTCCGCCGTACCTGGGCTCCTCACCCATCTGATGGATCACGAGACCCCCGTGGACAGCATTCGACCTATCGCCAAAGCGATCCACGCCCTCGGCGACCCCTCGGTGGCGCCCACGCTGAGGCAGTTTTTGGTCTTGTATCACGCAGACGCGTCTCTGCTCGGGCACGAGGATGCGCTGGCGGCGGTGGCCGCGGCGTACCTCGACTTCGGCGGTGAGCCGGCCCGGCAGCTGCTCGCTTCCATGAAAGACGAGCCTCAGACGCTGCCGGATCTCAAGCAGAAGATCGCCCGCGTGCTCGATCCCAAGGTGGAGCAAGAAGACGCGGCAAAGCGCGAGGTCGAAACAGCCGCGCAAGAGAAAAAAGCCGAGCCCCCCCCTGCGATGCAAGCGGCGCCTCTGAGGCGGGACCTGACCCGCGACACCATCAACAACACCATCGCCAAGAACAAGGCGCTCTTTACTCCGTGCGTCCAAGCGGCGCTCGGTCACAAGCCCAATCTTCAGAGCATCCGCATGCGTTTCGTCATCTCGGGCCACACGGGGCGGGCGTCCGACGTGCGGGTGCTGCCCATCGACATCCCCGGACTCGGCCAGTGCCTCGAGAGCGGGTTTGCGGCGCTGACCTTCCCCATGTTCCAGAACCTGCGGCAGCAAGCCACCTATGTCATTAGGATATCCGGAGTCCGCCAGGCCCACCCCGGTTTCGTCCCCGAAGGCGGACAACAGGTCGATCCGGACGCCTTTGGCGCCCCCGGCACGACCCCGAACCAGGCGCAACCCTCCCAGCGTCAGCCTCCCACGGCGCCCGAGGCCCAGGATCCCGACGCGTTTTGAGGTTTCGAAAAAGGGGGGGCTTAGTGGATGCGCCGCTGCGAGCGAGCCTTGCGATCAAATGAGTGTGACCCGTGCTGCGTAGACTTGAGGGCAGAGCCCGCGCGCTGATAGCGGCGTGGGAGGCCGCTGAGGTGCCTGTCTCGAACGCAGCGCTCACCTTCATCTTTGCCGTCGCCGCGCGAAACTACCTGGAGGCCGTCTCGGATCGCAGCACCGTCGGCCTCGTTCGGTTCATCCACTACGGGCTGTTCTACATGTCGGTGGCGGCCGCGCTTTTGCTCGTGCTTCGGATCGCGGCGCGCATTCCCGTCCAGCGGGCCGCCAAGGTCGTCTTGCCGGGCTTCATCTTGCTCGTGGTCGCGCCGCTGTGGGACCTCGCGATGACGGGTGGGGCCGGGGCTGACATGAGCTATCTCTTGCCCGGGATCCACACAGACCTTTTCGTGCGCTACTTAACGTTCGGAGGCGCCCACGGCGGGCTCGGGGTCTCACCGGGCATCAAGGTGGAGATCTCTATCGTCTTGCTGTTTCTGGCGGCCTATGCCCGTTTGTCCGGGGCGTCCTGGCTGCGGGTGGGGCTCACGGTTTGGGGCGCCTACACAGCGGTGTTCCTTTTGGGCGCCGCGCCCTTTGCCATGCGGGCGGGGTACGAGTTTTTGGGGCTCGGCTACCGGTACAGCGACCTGAGTGCGGCCCGTTTTTTGTTCTTGGTGTTTGTGCTCCTCGGTCTGGGGGTGGCCGTCGCCCAAAAATGGCGCGGCGTCCTGCGTCTTGCACGGGACTCCCGCTGGCTGCGCATCGGTCACTACGTCGCCATGTTCGCCCTTGGGTATGTGCTGGATTTGCCCGAGCGGCCGTTCGTGTGGAACGAGTCAGCGCTCGAGACCGTGGTGCTCGTGCCGATATCTCTCGTCTTTGCGGCGCTGTTTTCCATCGTGACCAACAACCTGGCCGATCGAAACATCGATCGGTTGAGCAACCCGCGCCGCCTCACGGTCCAAGCGGGTTTCGAGCCGCGCGCCTACCTGTCGCTCGCCTTGCCGTTTTTGGGACTGTCACTGGCCGCCGCGGCGTTCGTCTCTTTCGAAGCGCTGTTCGCCATCTCGGTGGTGATCGGCAATTACTACTTCTACTCGGTCCCCCCTTTGCGGCTCAAGAGGCTCTTTGTCTTGTCGAAGCTGGTTATCGCGTGCAACTCGGTGGTCTTGCTGGGGCTCGGATTCCGGCTGCGCGGCGGAGATCTTCGCCAAATCCCCGTCGAGGTGGTGGCGGCGCTGCTTTTGGGGCTCACCCTCGCGTCTAACTTCATCGACCTCAAGGATGAAGCCGGCGACGCCGCCGAAGGGATCCCGACCCTGCCGGTCCTCTTTGGCCAGAGAGCTGCCCAGTGGCTCTGCGCGGCATTTTTCATCGGGACCTATCTCGCGGTGCCGGCGTATCTCGGCGGCGCCGCGCTCTGGATCGCAGCGGGCCTTTTCGCCGCGCTGCAGGCGGTGTTCGTCATGCGCCGCGACTACCGAGAGCTGCCGGTTCTGGCCACCCACTTCGCCGCTTTGGCTGCGCTGGTTCTTTTGTGGGTTTTGGAGCCGCCGGTCAGCTCGGTTCGATACCTATGAGAAGATCTTTCCGGGGTTGCAAAGCCCCTTGGGGTCGAAAACCGCTTTGAGGCCTCGGGCCAGGCGGAGCTCCGCCTGGGATTTTTGCCAGGGCAAAAACTCCTTCTTCGTCAAACCCACGCCGTGCTCACCGGTGATGGTTCCGCCACAGCCGAGCGCCGAGCGAAACACGTCGGACACAGCGGGCCCCGCGTCGAGGCCGTCGTCGTCCCACAGTATGTTGACGTGGTAGTTGCCGTCTCCGGCATGGCCGTAAGAGGCGACGGTCACCCCGCGCCGCCTTCCGATCTCCCGCAGGGACTCGAGGAAACGGGGCGCCGCGCTGCGCGGGACGGCGATGTCTTCGGATAATTTGTGTCGGTTGCGGGCCTTGAGGGCGTTGGAGAGCTCCCTGCGCGCCGCCCACAGCCCGCTCCGCTCTCCCACGTGCCGCGCGGCCAACACGTCGTCGGAGCCGGCCTTCTCGCACAGGTCGGCGAACCGAAGGGCCTCGCTTTCGATGGTCTGCTCATCGAGGCCGTCGAGCTCGGTGATCAAGAGGGCCTCGGTGTCTTCGGGGACGCTGCCGGCCCCTGTGCGCCGGAGGGTGTCCACGGCCACGGGGTCCAAAAACTCCATGACCCGCGGTACGATGCCGGCCTTTACGATCTCGAAGACGGCGCGGCTGGCGTCGGCTTCGTTTTTGAAACGGGCCAGGAGGGTCATCACGAAAGGCGGGGTGTGGATGAGGCGCAGCCGGAGCCGGGTGAAGACGCCCAAGGTGCCCTCCGAACCGACGGCGAGCTGGGCGAGGTCGTAACCCGCTGCGCACTTGATCGTGCGCCGGCCCGCCTCGATGCAGGCGCCGCCGATGAGCGCCAGGTCGATGCCCATGACGTAGCTGCGGGTCACGCCGTACTTGAAGGCCCGGGGGCCGCCGGCGTTGTGGGCCGCGTTTCCGGCGATGGTGCAGGTCTCGAGGCTGTTCGGATCGGGAGGGTAAAAGAGCCCCTGGTCCTCGACCGCCTGCTGGATCTCGCCCAGGATGGCGCCGGGCTCGACGAGAGCGATGAGGTCGTCGCCGTCTATCTCCACGATCCGGTTCAT
>JAABTR010000738.1 GCA_011389755.1 Deltaproteobacteria bacterium
TTTTCAAGTCTAGTTCTCTCAAAGATTTTGGCGAGCTGTGCCGCAGCTGTGAACCAAAAAAAAATTAACCGATTGCAATTTGCAGATCTTGATTACGTTGTTCTTTGATATACCAAGACTTAACAAAGCCCAAAAGGAAGGAATCGACCATGGGGACGGACGCGACCCAGCTCAATATACTGGTCGTCGACGACGACGACATCGTCTTGAACCTGATGGTGAGGCTCCTGGGCCAACACGGGCACCAAGTCGTGCCCGCCGGTTCGGCCGAGGAGATCCTCGAGCTCTTGCCTTATTGGACATTCCATGTGGCGTTTTTGGATCATCATCTTCCCGGAATGGAAGGTTTGGTGCTCGGGGAGTTTCTCAGGCGAAACAACCCGGAGATGACCATCGCCATCATCACCGGAGAGACCGATCCGGCTTTGCGCAGGCGCAGCAGCGCGTCCGGGCTCGATTACATCCCCAAGCCCTTCAACCCGGGGGACATCTTTGGGGTCGTCGAGCGCCACCTGGAGACGGACCGACAGAGGCGACTGCGACGGCTCGAGTGCTCCGATAGCCACTACGCGCCGCCTCTCGCGGAGCATGTGGACGCCCTGGGCGACGTCTTCGGGATTCCAAGCGTTCCTTCCCGCATCGAAGAGCGCCTCGTGCACACCATCAAGGCTGCGCTCAACAACTTGCGCACCTCGAGTCGTTACAGCGAAAAAGACCGCATCATCGCGCTCAGCGGCCTCGTCTGCGCGAAAGTCCTCGGTGTCGACCTGCCCAAGGGCTCAACCGGCAAGCCCCTGTTCAGGGAGTACGATGAATTGATGAAATCCATGGGCCGACGTCCGGAGTTCAACGGGGCGAGCTGACGCTCTATTTTTGTCCGCACAGCGGCCGCGACTGATGGTGGAAAAGATGTCGCCGCGATGGTAATCAAGGGCCCATGAGTAAAGTGTACCTTGTCCCGCTGGTATCAGAAGCTTCTGAAGAGACGGTTCAGGCCGGTATCGATGCCCTCTGGCAGCGCTGCGGTCTGGGGCGCGTTTTCAAGCGAGGAGATCTGGCCGCCGTCAAAATGCACGTCGGCGAGCCGGGAAACCACACCCATATCGACACGGGGCTCGTCCGCAAGATGGTGGAGCTCATCGCGAAATCCGGAGCCCATCCCTACCTGACCGACACGGCCGTGCTGTACCGCAGCCCCCGAGACAACGGCGTCGGCCATGCGAAGGTGGCGTGGGATCACGGTTACGGCTTCGATGAGGTGGGCGCGCCCTTCTTGCCGGCGGATGGCCTGAGGGGCGAAGAGGAGATAGAGGTCCGCGTGGACGGGACCCACTTCGAGACCGTCGCCATCGCTTCGGGGATCCTCCAGGCCGGCAGCGTCTTGGTGCTCTCCCACGCCACCGGACACTTGGGCACAGGCTTGGGGGCGGCCTTGAAAAACTTAGGGATGGGCTGTGCCTCAAAAAAGGGCAAGCTGCGCATGCACCACGGTCAGCAGCCCCGTATCAACGCCGGAAGTTGCACCGGGTGCGCCATGTGCGTCTCGTGGTGCCCGGCCGGAGCCATTTCGGTCGGTGAGGTGGCTGCCATCGATCCGGACACGTGCATCGGTTG
This sequence comes from Deltaproteobacteria bacterium, assembly GCA_011389755.1. GTDB lineage: Bacteria > Myxococcota_A > Polyangia > JAAYKL01 > JAAYKL01 > JAABTR01. The sequence continues at coordinate 1,615 of JAABTR010000738.1, forward strand.
CGGTGAGTGCATCGCGGTGTGCCTGGAAGGCGCGGTGGAGTTCGACTGGGGCGTGGGCGGGGGCGAGCTTCAAGAGCGCATCGTGGATCACGCGGCGGCGGTGGTGAGGAGACAGGCGAACAATATCGCTTTTGTCACCGTGGCCCAAAAAATAACCAAGGATTGCGACTGTTTGGGTATTCGGCAAGAGCCCCTTATAGAGGATGTCGGCATTTTGGCCTCGCGGGATCCGGTGGCCATAGATCAGGCGGTCCTCGACCTTTTCCGCGAGCGAGCCGGACGCACCCTGGAGTCGATGTCCTACCCGCGGCTCGACGGTCGCATCCAGATCCAGGCGGCCGAGCGTTTGGGCCTCGGCAGCAGCCGATACGAGCTTGAGACGATCGCGCTTTAGAATGGGAGGTCGTGGGGCAGGGCGAGTTTCTTTTTGACCTCGTGGAAGTCTTTTTGGAGGGCCGCGTTAAAAGGGACGCCTTTATTTTTGCGCTCGAGCCACGCGTCGTGCTCTTTTTCACCCGGGGTCCAGATCCTCTCGGCGCCGGGCGCTTTTTTCGAGCCCCGCATCTCTCGGCAGATGTCTCCGGCGGTCTTTTTGAAAGCGTCCACCTCGGTGAACGCCTTGACGTCCACGGCCAAGAAAAAATGCCCGAGATCGTACGGCTTTTTATTGCCCTGCTCGTCGAACCCGAGCAGGCCTTTCAAAAAGGCTCCTTGCGCGAGCGCCGAGCACAGGATCTCGATGACCATGGCGTAGCCGTAACCCTTGTAGCCGCCTTGCTCTTCGCCCAGGCCGCCCAGCGGCGTGAGCGACGCCGTGCCGGCCACCAGGTCGCGAAGAACACCGCTCGTGTCGGTGCGGTAGTCACCGTTTTCACCGATGACCCACCCCTCGGGCAGAGACTTTCCATCGCGCTCGTATTTTTCGATTTTTCCTCTCTGGGTCACCGAGGTGGCGCAGTCGATCATGAAGGGAAAGTCCTCATCGGTGGGCATCCCCCACGTCATGGGATTTGTGCCCAGGAGGTTCTCGACGCCCCAGGTCGGAGCGATGGAGGGCCTAGCGTTCGAGCCGGTCAGGCCGATCATGCCCCTCTCGATGGCCTTGAGCGGGTAGTAGCAAGCCGCCCCGTAATGGGTCGAGTTGCGCACGGCTGTCATGCCCAGGCCGTACTTTGCGGCTTTCTCGATGGCCATCTCGTTCGCCCGGTGGGAAATGACGTGACCCATGCCGTTGTGGCCGTCGATCACGGCGGTGCCGGGTCCCTCGCGCACGATCTCGAAGTGGGTCTTCGGTTCTTGAATACCGGCGAGAATGCGATCCACATAGATGGGCTTGAAGCGATTCACACCGTGGGAGTCGATGCCGCGCTTGTCCGCGACGATGAGGATCTCAGCGCAGATGGCCGCCTCCTCTTCGGGGACCCCCAGGCTGACGAATGCATCTTTCATAAACTGCTCGACCTGGTCGAAGCTCCACCAAACGACGTTGGTCATACGAACCTCCATGCTCGACTTTTATCGTCTCGTCTAAAAAAAAGGACCTTACATCAACGCAAGGGGAATTACGAGCGGTCTTTACGAGGCGATTTGGAGGTTTATATTCTTGAAAAGTCGTTTCGAGGAGCCAAAAAAATGGACGTGAAAAACCGCGTGACCAGGACCGTGTACTTTGCCGAGCCCGGACCCCAAAACACGGACGCGACGCTGGCCGAGTCCCGCCGCTGCGTTGACGAGCTTGGGCTCGAATACGTGGTGGTGGCGAGCGACACAGGCCGAACCGCTCACAAGGCATTGGAGGCTTTTTCGGGTAAGTCGGTTATCGTGGTGACGAATCAGGCGGGTTTGTTCATCTCGGTCAGCTCGCTGCACGA
>JAABTR010000739.1 GCA_011389755.1 Deltaproteobacteria bacterium
CGCTGCACTACGACCGGCTGAGCTCCCCGTTTGGGGTGCGGTTTCACCCAGTGCTCAGGCGCCGGAGCATGCACAACGGGGTCGATTTCGCGGCGGGTTTCGGCACGCCCGTTTGGTCGTGCCTCGAAGGGACCGTGCGCTACGCCGCAAAGAAAGGCGCCAACGGCAACCTTGTGGCGATATCCCATCCGGGGAATCTGAGCTCTTATTACGCGCACCTGCAGAGATTTGCGCCCGGGATACGCTCCGGGGCTACGGTTCGAAAAAGGCAAGTCATCGGCTACGTGGGCTCTACCGGGCGTTCCACGGGGCCGCACCTCCATTTCGGGCTCAAGGTGGGCGGCCGGTTCGTCGATCCGCTCAAGTACAAGATTCGCCCGGGGCGCCCTGTCCCGGCGAGATACCGTGCGGAGCTTCGAGAGCTCATCCGGCGCTACATCAACAGGCTGAGCGCGACCCCCATCAATTCGGCGGCGCAGCCGCTGGAGATCGAGAGCGACGAGCACGACGTCTTGGGGGTCGAGGAAGATTTTTGAGGGGTTTTTTCGGAAGCGGCCTCAGGGCTCTTCGACGGCGATGACCTTGACCTTGATGTGGATGCTCTTCCCCGCGAGCGGGTGAATCAGCCGGACCTTCACATTCTCTTGGAGATCTTCGAGGATGACGAACTTGACCGTCTGGTTGGTGCCCGGCGCGGTCCCCTCGAAGGAGGAGCCGGGTATCAAGACGGCGTCGTCGGGAAAGGCGTTCTTGGAAACGGGCATCGTCGGACCGTCGTGGATCTGGCCGAAGGCTTTTGCAGGGGGAAGATCGAACTCTTTTTGGTCCCCCTGTTCCATGCCCTCGAGTTCCTCGATGACCCCAACGGGTAGCCCGACCTGTCCGCCGAAGATGAACTTGAGCGGCTCGCCGCGACCCGATGATGACTCGATATGCTCACCCTTGTCGGTGGTGATGGTGTAGTCGAGAGTGACCTGTTTACCTTCTTCGACCTTCATCTTTTTCCTCCGCCTTCCCGATAACACACCGGCGCTCCAGCGTGTTTCGTCGATAGCAATCACATCATATCACCGCGGTTTCAAGTTGCAAACCGGACGATGTGGGGTTTTTCGTTCATAGGCCAGGCTCACGATGGGGTTTGACCATTTGCCTCGAGGTCGCAGCGCGCTCCTTTTGAGTTTGTGGTAAAACAATATCTCGTCTGACATTATCAGGTCGGCGGCCGAGGCGAAAAGAGGGTTTTGTGTCTCGCGGAGCGCGGATGCTAAAGAAAATACGAACGCTATGAGCAAAGACAAGACGAAGCTCTTTAAAGACGAGACGAAGCTCTTTGGTGACCGCAGAAACACCGGCAGGGTGCCGGTTCGGTTCGATGTCAACTGCCGGTACGATGAGACTTACCTGTTTACACGTGCCAGCAACCTCTCGGAGCTGGGGATTTTTCTCGTGACCTCTGAGCCCGCAGCGTTGGGGAGCGAGGTCGATCTGCAGTTCAAAGCGCCGGACGGTTCGAACTCGGGCCTGGAGGTGCGCGCTCGGGTCGTTTGGATCGACCGAAATAGTCAGGGAGTCGACACCGGCATGGGCCTTGAGTTTATCGAGATCGAGCCGGAACTCCAAAAAAGGATTCGAACTCTCATCAGGACCGTGGCGTACCTCGATTGACGGTGTCATGAAAGACCACCGGGTCGGGCGATGTCGTTTTGTCCTGGGTGTTGACGAAATGCTCTCCGGGCGTGCCATTTTGGCAAAAAACGCTCCTGAGAGTCTCCTCAATAGCCGCACAAACCATCGAAAAGAAAGGCAGGCGTCGGTTGGTACGCAGCTTGCCTGTGCTTTGAGCGCGTGGAGGAAGAAAATATGCACGAAAACCAGCCCACGTTGCTTATCGTGGAGGATGACAAAAATAATTTGCGCTCCTTGGAGAAAATTTTCTCCAAGGAATCGATGCGCGTCCTGTCCGCCTTGGATGGCCGGGAAGCGGTCGAGATTATAAGAAAAAACAGCGTCGATGCGGTGCTGACGGATCTCATGATGCCCGGCATGGGCGGTGATGACCTGCTCAAACTCGTCAAGACCCTCGCGCCGGAGACCGAGGTCGTGTTGATGACGGCCTACGGCAAGGTCGAGGTCGCCGTGGAGGCGATGAAGAACGGGGCCTACGATTTTGTGGAGAAGCCCCTCAAGAGGGCTTCAATCGTCAAGACGGTGCGCAAGGCTCTCGAGAAGCGCAGCTTGGTGATGGAGAACCGCACGCTCAAGGAGCGGCTGCAATCTCTCGAGAAAAGAAAAATCATCGGCAACAGCCCCGTGTTTCGAAAGACGCTCGACGTGGCCATTCAGGCGGCTCCATCCGTGGCCACCGTCCTCGTCCTCGGAGAGTCGGGGACCGGCAAGGAGCTGGTCGCCCGGGCGATTCACGACAACTCTCACCGCCGGGAGGCGAAGTTCTTGGCGGTAAACTGCGCTGCGCTGCCCGAGTCGATCATGGAGGCCGAGCTGTTTGGATACGAGCCGGGCGCCTTCACCGGGGCGGTGAAGCGGCGGGAAGGGCGTTTTGATCAGGCCGACGGCGGGACGCTTTTCTTGGACGAGGTCGCGGAGATGAGCCCGTCGGTGCAGGTCAAGCTTTTAAGGGTCTTGCAAGAGGGGGAGTTCGAGCCCTTGGGCGGCACCACGAAGAGCGTGGACGTCAGGCTGGTTGCGGCCACCAACCGCGACCTCGAAGAGGAGGTGGCGCGGGGGACTTTTCGCGAAGACCTGTACTACAGGCTCAACGTGATCGTGGTGAACCTGCCGTCTCTGCGCCAGAGGCTCGACGATGTGCCGCTGCTCGCCGAACACTTCCTGCGCGTCTACATGGAGAGAAACGCGAAGGACCTTGAAGGGATAACGGATGAGGCCATGGAGCTGCTCACCAGCTATTACTGGCCGGGAAATGTGCGGGAGCTCGAAAACGCCATCGAACGGGCCGTGGTTTTGGCCAAAGGGCGAGTCATCGGCCCCGATGACCTGCCTCCCCGAGTCTCAAAGGGGCAGCGATTCGAGGGGCAGGTCACCTTCTCCATCGGCTCGCCCCTCGCCGAGATGGAGCTGCGGATGATTCAAGAGACTCTGCGCTACACCAAGGGCGACAAGAAGCTCGCGGCGCAGCTGCTGGGGATCGCGCCGCGCACCATCTACCGAAAGCTCGAGGCGCTGGCTCAAGACGAGAATGAGAGCGAGAGCGAGGTGAGCCTTGAGTCGAGATAGCAGATGTCAAAAATGCCGGTTCGAGGACGGATCGTTTGCCATTTTGTCCTCGTACAGTCGGCTTCGGCGGTGCTCGTCGAGGAATATCGAAGATTTAGACCGATGTGAAATGTCGGGTTGACTAGGTATGGCGATTGCATACAACTGCATCGTCGTTTGAGTACGAATTATTCTAACGCGACTTATGGTCGGACAGCGTGCCAGGAGAACCGTTTTGCCGAGGAATACGATA
>JAABTR010000740.1 GCA_011389755.1 Deltaproteobacteria bacterium
CACCTCGACCGTCTTGACACACGCCTTTCTTGAAAACGCGAGCAGCTGTTTCGTGAGATCAGCGGACCGCTCCGCATAGGTGATGATATTCCCGGCGAACTGACGAAGGCGCTCATCTCTCAGCTCGTATTTCAGTATCTCGGCGAATCCCAAGATTCCATTTAGCTGATTGTTGAAGTCGTGCGCTATGCCTCCGGCAAGCTGGCCGATAGCGTCCATCTTTCGCGACTGGTGCAGCTGCTCTTTGAGCTTTTCACGCTCTTGTTCGGCCCGCTTTCGTTCGATGAGTGTGCGCTCCAGCTCAGCCGCGTAGCTCATGCGAGCGCTGTACAACCGAGCATTTTTCACCGCCAATGCCGCGAGATTTGCCAGGGTATAACAAAGATCGACCTTCTCATCTGATATCGGCGATGGCTCTCCAACAGACCCTACGATGAGAGCGCCCATCACCTCCGTCTCAGCGATGAGGGGAAGATAAAGCAGGGTTCGCAGGTCTCGCTTTTGAACCGCTGATAGTTCCGCGGGAGTCAATTGGGCCGCCCTCGAATCGAAGACGAGCACCGGCGCCGCGGACTCTATCGCGCTTTTGATGTGAGGGTGTTGAGCGACGGGACTGTCGCGCAGATCATCGGGAAACTCGGATGAAAGAGGGGGGCTCGTCGCCCACAGATGGAGCATCTCCCCTTCGAGGAGGTAGACTGCTGCGGTACCAAATCCAGCCAACGTCGACACACCGTCGACGGTCGCCTGGAGTATCTTCTCCGTGCTGAGCGATGCGACCAGGCTCTTGCTGACCGCCAGCAAAGTAGCGAGCCCCTTTGCATGATCCAGCGCCGAGTCTTCGTGACCTGTGTGCTCAGTAGTAAGGTTCACCAAAAACACCACTTCGCGTTTGTCTTAAAAAAATTTAGCGCCGGTCACCTTGCGGGTCAACGATCTTCCGGCCGCAAGCGGCTCAGAGTTCTGGAGTCGTACACCCCGGTCCGTCGCCGACAAAAGCGCTGGTACACGACCCCGGCGGTTCACACGCTGCACACATGCAAAAAGCCTCGCCTTTTTCGGTGCAGACCCCGGTGTCGCAGTTCGATGCCTCGCACCGAGAACCGAGACAGGAATTTCCGTAAAGCTCGAACTCTCGCATGATTAGATTTAACGGATCGTCGGTGCTCTTGATCCGAAATCGCCAGTGTCGAGCCACGACGCCTGTGAAACCGAAGTCGTCCCACTTGGGGTAATTGTCTCCCACCGAGGAGGTGTCTTGCTTTATCCCCCCAGGACAACACACCTCGGGCACCGCAGAGGTGCAAGGTTCGTCCTGGACACATCTCCATGGATCGCGGTTGCTTCTCGCGGACATGACGAGACTAAAGTTGACACCATCGTCCGATGCCAGCAGATCCCATGTGCCCGGGCGCTTGTTGAACCAGTCGCTCAAAAACCGAAGTCGGTTGACATAGAACCGGTCGCCCAAATCGAAATCGTAGTTGATCGCGAGGCAATTTTCCCCGCCGTCCTCGCAACCTTGATATGTTTCGTTCTTTGGGTCGCCGTCTATCCAAGGACTGCAGTCGAAGGAGATATTGCTGCAGCTCGCAATATCCAGCTTGATCGACTCGCAGGCCTGCGCACAGTCGGCCCCCTGATACCCCACGGGACAACCGGTGTCTGTGCCCGTGTCTGTATTCATCTCGGAATCTCCAGCGGAGCCCGTGTCCGTGTCCGCAGCGGTGTCCGCGTGGGTGTCGACGCCCGTCGCAGTGTCTGCGCCTGTACCCGTGCCCGTATCCGCACTGGTGCCGGTGTCTGAATCACCGGCAGCGGTCTGTGAATCAACCGAACTACTCGAGTCGCTCTCGATGGAAAAATCTATCGCGCACCCTGAAACACCTTGAAAAAAAAAGACCGCCGACAAGACCGCAAGAGCCCATGCGCGATGCTTTTGAACTCTAAAACCCTTGTGAAGCATGACTTTTCATCCCTGATAGACCTTTTGCATCAAGGGCACATTTCCTAATTATACCTCGATCACACACTTTTTCAGACCCCTTTTTTTACCCGAGGCTCGGCTCCACAGTCTCCCAGCTTTCACCCGAGTCACAACGAGGTGACGGTTTTTTCGATGATCTGTCACTTTAGCGTGACGTTTTCTTACGAGCGATCGTCTGACCCCCCTTTGAATGATGAGACCGGCAGTGGCATGACGTGTGCACATACATTTTCACATGGTAAGATCTGACTGAATAAAAAAACGACGCTGCAACACTAAAAAAGGAGAAGGCGCATGCCATCGAAATCTACCAAGAAACCATTTTTTTGGATCTGCCTCGGTGTCCTCCCCGCGGTTTTGATGTCCTGCGAAAATTTCGACAATTCCAGCAACGCGCCAAACCCCAACGGACTATCCGACATCGATGGCTCGGATTCTCAAAAGTGCGTGACTGTAAACGAACATCAAACGGCAACTCTTGTGTGCCCCGATGGTCAGACCATCGAGAGCATCGACTTTTCGAGCTACGGAACCCCTGAGGGCTCGTGCGAGGCCGGTTTCGCCAGCAGCGCTTGCCACGCCGAGACCTCGGTGTCGATCGCCGAAGACTCCTGCCTCGACCAGACCTCGTGCACGGTCATCGCGAACAACGCCGTGTTCGGAGATCCCTGCCCGGGCACCTTCAAGCGGCTCAGCGTCATCTACACCTGCAGCGGCGGCGAGAGCGAAGCCCAAAACGGGCTCACGGCAACCTTCTTCGACAACATCGATTTCACCGGCGAGGCCGTGGAGCGGATCGACCCGGTGGTGGACTTCGACTGGGGACGCGGCTCGCCCGATGCGGCCATCGGCGCCGACACCTTCAGCGCCCGCTGGACCGGATTTGTCGAGGCCGAGCACTCCGAGACCTACACCTTCTACACCGTCTCCGACGACGGCATTAGACTGAAAGTCAACGGCGAGCTCCTCATCAACAACTGGACCAACCACCCCCCCACCGAGAACAGCGGCGCCATCGACCTCGAGGCCGGCCGGCGCTACGCCATCGAGATAGAGTACTTCGAAAACAGCGGCGGCGCCGTGGCCAAGCTGCTCTGGTCCAGCCCCAGCGTGACAAAGCAGACCATCCCCGAGACGCTCCTTTTCACCGATATCGACCAGGACGATCTGTGCCCGGATGACCCGGACAAGACCGAGCCAGGCGTCTGCGGCTGCGGCGTCCCCGAGGGCACCTGCGACAAAGGCAACGGGCTCACAGCAAGTTACTTCGACACCATCGACTTCACCGGTGACGCCATCGAGCGCATCGACCCGGTGGTTAATTTCGACTGGGGGCGGGGCTCCCCGGACACGGCCATCGGCGCCGACACCTTCAGCGCCCGCTGGACCGGCTTCGTCGAGGCCGAGAACTCCGAGACCTACACCTTCTACACCGTCTCCGACGACGGCATTAGACTCACGGTCAACGGTCAGCGCGTCATCGACAACTGG